>JBDKHP010000354.1:0-3586 GCA_039797645.1 Bacteroidota bacterium | reverse complement strand
AACTCCTACTCGCCACAAAACCCGACACTGAAATAAAGAACACCAACGGCGAAACCGCCCTCGCACTAGCCACAATAGAAGGCCACGCACCAGCAGTAAAGCTCCTTCTAGCAAACGCCTCAAACCCCAACAACACCGACCAAGAAGGCTACACCCCGCTCATGTTTGCCGCCATGCACGGCTACACAGAAATCTGCCGACTCTTAATCTCCCACGGCGCAAGCCTCGACACCCAAAGCAAAGAACAAAATTCGGCCTTGAGTTATGCCATTTGGGGCAACAAACCACAAATTGTGAAGCTTCTCGCAGAAAATGGCGCAAACTCCAACACCATGCTTCACGACAACGACACACCACTCCATGCAGCCTGTATGCAAAGCAACAACACCATAGCCAAAATACTCATCGAACATGGTGCAACCATAAACGCACCCAATTCAATCGGCAGCACAGCCCTCATAGAAGCCTGTCGCACAAACAATTCCAAGCTAGTTGCCTTGCTTTTGGACAACGGCGCAGACAAAACCACCACCAATCAGCTCCACGAAACAGCACTGAAAATAGCCACAGAACTACACAACGATACCCTAATAAACTTACTGCATTAACCCTCCTGTTTTTAGATCGTACGTCCATAATTTCTACCTTAGACGCTCAGTAGCGAATAAAAAGCACGATCATGAAAAAACTCACAATTAGCGCAAGCGCAATCCTATTAGTCACAATCGCAGTATTTACCGTATCGGCACAAGATGCGCAGATTACCAATATCTCTGGCCGAGAATCAATGACGCTAAATGGCGTCTGGAAGTACCTCGTAGATCCCTACCAAACAGGCTATTACGATTACCGCCACGAAGTTCGCGACCAGCAAGAACACCCCAGCGAAGCTGAATCGCTCTTTCTGGGCTACAAAGCCAAAGCACCCTCGGAGCGCGTGGAATACGATTTCGATAAAGCCGACAACATCTTGGTGCCCCGCGATTGGAATTCACAGAATGAAAAATTATTCTACTACGAAGGTTCGGTATGGTACTACAAAAACTTCGATTACCCGGCAATCACAACAGGCAAACGACAATATATTTACTTCGGTGCTGTGAATTACGAAGCCGACATCTATCTCAATGGTAAAAAACTAGGCAAACACGAAGGCGGCTTCACACCCTTCAATTTCGAGGTAACGGGCAAACTCAAAGCCCAAGGCAATTACCTCATCGTACGGGCCGACAACACCCGGAGTCTCGAAAAAGTTCCAACCATCAATACCGATTGGTGGAATTACGGCGGCATCACCCGCGACGTTACAATCGTAAACCTACCCGAAACCTTTGTACAAGATTACTATATCCAGCTTTCGGCCAACGACGCATCCACAATCGACATCTCAATAACACTCAACGGAAAAGACAAAGCCAACCGAAACGTAACGCTCGAAATACCCGAACTCAAATTCCAAACCAGCCTTACTACCGACGCAAACGGCACCGCCACACAAAAAGTAAAACCCAAGAAAATCGAACTTTGGTCGCCCCAAAACCCCAAACTTTACGCCATCAATCTGAAACAAGGCAATGAAACCCTGAGCGACAAAATAGGCTTCCGTAGCCTCAAAACCCAAGGCGCAGACATCCTACTAAACGGAAAATCCATCTTTCTACGAGGGATAAGCATCCACGAAGAAAACGGAATACGCGGAGGACGCGCCTACTCCATGGACGATGCACGCCTGCTACTAGGATGGGCTAAAGAATTGGGCTGCAACTTTGTACGACTTGCACACTACCCACACAACGAAAACATGACACGCCTTGCCGACGAAATGGGCATCATGGTCTGGTCTGAAGTTCCCGTATATTGGACCATACAATGGCAAAACGAAGCCACCTTCAGAAATGCCAACGCCCAACTCACCGACATGATTACCCGCGACAAAAACCGCGCTTCCATAATCGTCTGGTCCATGGCCAACGAAACCCCAGTGTCTGAATCACGCACAGAATTTCTGAAGAAAATGATCCAGACAACCAAACAACTAGATAAAATACGCCTCGTAAGTGCAGCCTTAGAACGACACAGCGACGAGAACACACCCGCCGTTCAAATCATAGCCGACCCCCTACAAGAATACGTGGACATCATTGCCTTCAACGAATACATCGGCTGGTATGCTGGCCTACCTGCCGATTGCGAGACTGCCCAATTCGACATCCGCTACAACAAACCTGTTATTATTTCCGAATTCGGAGCTGGTGCGTTGCAGGGACTACATGGCGACAAAAACGCACGGTGGACAGAAGAATTTCAAGAAGACCTCTACGCCCGTACACTCAAAATGCTCGATAAAATTCCCCAATTCAGAGGTGTAACACCTTGGATATTAGCCGATTTTCGATCGCCACGCCGCTTACTTCCCGACATACAAGACGGCTGGAACCGAAAAGGCCTCATTTCGCCCATAGGCGAAAAGAAGAAAGCCTTCTATACGCTTCAAGAATTTTACCGCAACAAAAAAACAGAATTCGAGAGCAAAAAAAAATAGCAAAGAAAAAATAAGGATTTGGAGCGGTAGCCGTACAATATTTGTAAAGGCGGCTACCGGCTATCCGCTTGTAGTCCTCGCGTTCGGGAGCGTAATCAACTGGAAACCATTGTATTTCAGTCGAATCGCATCTGATTGCCGCCACCGCATCACACCGCTGTGGGCTACCGCTACTATCCGGGCTAGGCCGATCGGCAGCACCATTTGTAACGCCGTAGGTACGCAATACCCGTACTTTACCTTGGCCTACGGCCATGTGGCGTTAGCGCACGCCAAGCCTACGGCTTGCCCCAATACGCATACCTGAAAACCCCAAACGAGAGTGTGCTACGAGAAACACCCAATTCAAAAAAACGTACTATCTTTGTAAAAACAACGCATAAAAAACAAAAGAATCATGTATTTGGCACCTTTAAACTACGATCGTTACTTCAAGAAAGTCTTCTCCGATCTTACCATCGCCAAACGCTTTCTCGAAGACTTTCTCGATGTAGAAATCGAGCAAATAGAAACGCTCAACACCGACCATTTAATCACAAACAACTCCACCGAACTCAGGTTCGATTTTCGCTGCCGTATCGACAATCACGACATCATCATCGAAATGCAACAATGGTTCAAGCCCGACATTATTCACCGTTTCTACCTATACCACGCCATGAATACCGCCCTTCAACTTGAAGGACTTACCGATAAAATTATGTATTCTGGCGACCCAAAGAAAATCAAAATACAAGATTACCGCCAACTAAAACCCGTAATTACCATCGTATGGATGGTAACGGACACCCTTAGTTATGATTCTAATATACAAAGCTTTGCGATGTTTCCAGAGAATCTCAAACAATTTGTGTCCGACGAAATACTTTGGGAAACAAAAGACCCTGAGAAAATAAGTGCAGCTCGAAACGAAGTACTCTCTATCTTACAGAATAACAGCAAGAATATACAGTGGATGTCCACCAACCGGCTCATCTATGCTTTCCAGCCCAATATTGTAAAAAACCCAAAATTTACAAAATATAAAGTCTGGTTTGAGTTAGC
>JBDKHP010000353.1:0-7585 GCA_039797645.1 Bacteroidota bacterium | reverse complement strand
CATTCTCTATGAGTACGCCTGCTATCTTTTCGTTGCCTACGTATATGTCGTTGGGCCACTTTATTTTAGCTTGGATATTTTGTTCCCGCATATATTGTACCAGAGCGATGCAAATGGCTTTGTTTACTTCAAAATGTTCTTGGGCGGGTATGGCGAGGTGGATGGCGAGGGAAAATGTGAGGTTTTCGCCGGGGTTGCTTTGCCATGTGTTGCCGCGTTGGCCGCGTCCTTGGGTTTGTTCGTTGGTGGAGATTACGTGGGCGTGACCTTGGGGGATTGTGAGCAGGCTTTCGCGTGCTTGGTCGTTGGTGGAAGGTAGGCTGGTGTAGTGACTATATGACAGCTTTTGTTGAAAATTCATAGTGATGTGTGTTGTGGCTATTGTTTGTGTCTGGAATTGGGGGAATATTGGGTGTCGGGGCTACAAAGAAAATGCTAAAAAACGTGATACGAAAACCAAAAGTGGAATAAAACATTTTTCGTAAGCTTAATTACTTTATTTTTGTGCTGAATTTTTAATAAATAAGATGACGAAAATTAACACATCGAGTTCTGAAGAACTGGTTGGCATGGTCGTAGAGAGCATCCAAGAGAAAAAAGGAAAAAACATTACAAGTTTAAATATCAGCGCATTAGACAATTCATTTTGCGATTATTTCGTGATTTGCGAGGCCAGTTCGACAACGCAGGTGGAGGCTATTGCCAATTTTGTTGAGTTCAACTTGAAGGAGAAACTACAGGAATATCCGTTGCACGTGGAAGGAAAACGCAATGCTCAGTGGGTTTTGGTGGATTATGGTAATGTGGTAGTGCACATTTTTCTGGATGCAGTGAGGGATTTCTATAAACTGGAGAGTTTGTGGGGCGATGGTAAAGTGGCGCATATTCCGAATTTGGATTAAAGCTGACAGCCTGTCGGTTGTTGAATGTTTTGCTGTTATATTGTCAGGATTTTCTTGTGTGGTACAAGTGTTGCTCTGGTCAAAGCTTGTATTCTATTCCAAAAATTACATCACGTTATGAGCGACGAACAAAAAAAATTAAATACAGATCCCGGGGGGGGGTTCAAGCCAAAATTCAACTTTTATTGGGTTTATGGTTTTATTGCACTTGCTTTCATCGCGATTCAGTTTATGAATACCTCAACAGTTGAGGAAATAACTTGGCAGCGGTTCGAGACAGAATTGTTGAAGGAGCGTTATGTGGATAAAATAGTAGTGGTTAATCATGAACGTGCGGAAATATTCTTGACTGAAGATGCCAAAAAAAGTGGCAAATTTAAGGAGGAGTCGAGCAACAGTATGATTCCTACGGAAGAGACGCCGAGCTTCTTTTTTAATATTGGCTCTGTAGAGACTTTTGAAAAGAAACTTGAAGATGCCGAAACGGCAGTAGGAATAACTAAACCGATAGAGGTAAGTTATCACTCCCGCACGAGTGTTGTGAGCGAATTGCTGAATTGGGGTTTCCCTATTATCATGATCGTGGTGCTTTGGGTGATTCTTTTCCGCCGTATGAACGGTGGCGGCGGCCCTGGTGGTGCGAACATTTTCAGTATCGGCAAATCTAAAGCTAAGGTTTTTGATAAAGAGGAGAACAATATTAATATCAACTTTGACGATGTTGCTGGTCTTGAAGAGGCTAAGGTTGAGATTCAGGAGATTGTTGATTTCTTGAAAAAGCCTGAAAAATACACGCTCTTGGGTGGTAAAATTCCAAAGGGTGCTTTGTTGGTAGGCCCTCCAGGAACGGGTAAAACCCTTCTTGCGAAGGCTGTGGCTGGTGAAGCGCATGTGCCATTTTTCTCGATGTCTGGTTCGGACTTCGTAGAGATGTTTGTGGGTGTGGGTGCGTCGCGGGTTCGCGATCTTTTTGGCCAAGCAAAAGCGAAAGCACCTTGTATTATTTTTATCGATGAGATTGACGCTATTGGTCGTGCTCGTGGTCGTAATGCAAATTTTGGTGCGAACGACGAACGTGAGAATACGCTCAACCAACTTCTTACAGAAATGGATGGTTTTGATACCAACACTGGGGTTATTATCCTTGCGGCGACAAACCGTGCCGACATTTTGGACAAGGCGTTGCTTCGTGCGGGGCGTTTTGACCGTCAGATCCATGTAGAGCTGCCTGATGTAACGGAACGCAAACAGATTTTCGATGTGCATACCAAGCCCCTTAAAATTGGCGAAGGTATAGATAGAGAGTTTCTGGCGAAACAGACTCCGGGTTTCTCGGGTGCTGATATTGCCAATGTCTGTAACGAAGCTGCCCTTATTGCTGCACGTAAGAATCATTCAGAAGTAGGACGGCAGGATTTCTTGGATGCAATTGACCGTATTATTGGTGGCCTCGAGAAAAAGAACAAGATTATTACCCTGGAAGAAAAACGAACGATTGCTTTCCATGAAGCTGGACATGCTACCGTAAGTTGGTTGTCGAAATATGCGAGTCCGTTGGTAAAAGTTACGATAATACCTCGTGGTCAGGCTCTTGGTGCAGCATGGTATTTGCCTGAAGAACGTAAAATAACCACCACCGAACAAATTACTGATGAATTGGCTGCTACCTTGGGCGGACGTGCTGCTGAGGAACTGATGTTCGGTAAAATATCGACTGGTGCACTGAACGATTTGGAACGTGTAACCAAACAAGCTTATGCAATGGTTTCGTACTACGGCATGAGCGAGGCGGTTGGTAATTTATCGTTCTTCGATTCGTCTGGCCAAAATGAATATGGTTTCTCGAAGCCCTATAGTGAGCGTACCGCTGAATTGATTGATAAAGAGGCTCGTAGGATTATTGACGAAGCTTACAAAAAAGCAATTGACTTGTTAAAAACTCACAAAGAAGGTCTAGTGAAGCTGGGTGACTTACTACTCGAACGGGAGGTTATTTTTACAGAAGATGTTGAAAGGATCTTCGGCCCACGTGTGGGAACAAGTAGTACAGTTTGGGAGCCAATAAAGGCGAAAACTGAGGAACTCACTACAACAGATCTTCATGCTCCGGAAGACCCAACAACGTTAATACCCGAAGACAATAAGCCTGAAGAGTTGGCATAATGTCATAGACAAAACTGTACAACGCTTTGGTTTCTACCTATATTATAGCGCTTTTGTTCGCATCGTTGCGAACAAAAGCGCTTTTGTGTACAGCCTTGAACCTATTTTTTGTAATTTGCAATTGAGAAAAATGCTAAAAATAAAAAGTTATGGAAGCAGGATGGAGTAAACTCGAAACATTTGACAGGGTATTTGTCGCTGAAATGCACAAAGATATTTTGTTGGACAACGCAATTGCTTGTGTAATGCTAAACGGCCAAGATAGTTCCTATTTATTTGGGGAAATAAGCTTGTATGTACGGGATGAAGATATGGATAAAGCATTAGAAATCTTAAAAGCGAACAAAGACCTTGAGTAACGTTAGAAACAGAATTGTAACCGGACTATTGGTTGGGGTTACTTTAATCGTGGCCACATGGGTTGGCGGCATTGTATTTATGTTGCTCTTTTTGGCAATTCTAGTAATTGCCCACATAGAGCTTTTTGCCTTGATTCAACATTTAGGCTTTCGCCCACAAAAAAAGACTGCGGTAGTAATTGGGGCATCTATTTTTATAATGAATTACTTACATGCAAAAGGGATTCTAACCAGTAAGATACATCTTATTTACATTCCCTTTGTACTGACAATTCTCATTTCGGAATTATACCGAAAAGGACAAACGCCTTTTATTACGGCTGGTGTAACATTGCTAGGTATCATATATTTGGCTTTTCCATTCTCGCTGCTAAACTACTTGGTTTACGGTGGGTACGAGTCGCCAGTATTTATGCCCGAATTGTTGCTCACGATATTTGTATTCTTATGGGCAAACGATGTGGGTGCGTATGCCGTAGGGAGTCTTATCGGCAAACGACCACTTTTCAAGCGCGTTTCACCGAATAAATCTTGGGAGGGAACGATCGGGGGCTTGGTCTGTGTGCAATTAGCAGCTTGGGGAATTGGTTACTATGTAACAGAAATACTTTGGTTCGATTGGCTCATTATGGGTGCTTTGGTTTCCATTTTTGGCTCTTACGGCGATCTTTTAGAATCGCTCTTTAAAAGAAGCGTACAAGTAAAAGACTCAGGTTCAATCCTCCCTGGGCATGGTGGCATACTCGATCGGTTCGACAGTTTACTGCTTTCTGCTCCGGTGATATTTACCTATTTACAACTACGCTCCTATGCTTTTATGAACTAACTCTGAAGAACCTAAGGTTCGGATATAAATTATATTACGCCTAAATCTATCTACTAACCTATTTGTTTATATTCATGAAAATTCACAAGGAAGGTTTCGTAAGTATTCTTATAGCTGCCCTAGTTTCAGCTGGAATATCTGTACTTGCCTATAAATTTACAAGCCCTGTTATTGCCTACACAAGTATGGCTATTTGTTTCATATTCTTTGGTTTCATCGTATCATTCTTTCGTATCCCGGCGCGTAGCATTCAGTTTGACGAAAATGGCATACTCGCGCCTGCCGATGGTAAGGTTGTCGTAATAGAACAAACAACTGAAAACGAATACTTTGGCGACAAACGAATGCAGGTTTCTATATTTATGAGTCCGCTCAATGTACATGTGAATCTGTATCCGATTTCTGGAATGATTAAATACTTCAAGTACCACCCAGGTAAATTCCTCGTGGCTTCTCTGCCAAAGTCGGCGACCGAGAACGAGCGAACAACTTGTGTGATTCAGGCCACAAACGGAAAAGAAATACTTGTTCGGCAAGTTGCAGGCGCACTTGCCCGACGCATTGTCTGGTATGTCAAAGACAACACCCCTGTTGAACAGGGCAACGAATTGGGTTTCATTAAATTTGGTTCCCGAGTAGATTTATACCTCCCATTGGGTACAAAAATCCACGTAGCTCTCAACGAAAAAGTACAAGGCAAAATCACTAAAATTGCCAGTTGGTAAGTTAGTTTTGTACGCAAGTATCACCATACAAACTGATTTGTAGTCGCGCTAATATTCGGCGACAAATCAGTTTTTGTTTCATCATTTGGCAACGAATTGCAATTTGGCAAGCTAAAATCTATTTTCGTACCCTCATTCGTGGACAAATCAACCCATATTTTGCCTTTTTGCATATCCACAAACTCCCTACAAATAACCAAACCTAGGCCATTTCCCTTTTCTTGGGCGGTACCCATACTTGAGTGAAACTCATTCAGATCAAAAATCCGATCTACTAAATCTGGTGCAATACCCACTCCTGTATCGCGTACTGAAATCACTATATGAGTATCCTTCAATGTCGAACTAATTTCAATTTTGCCATTAACTCTCGTAAATTTAATAGCATTCGAAATTAGGTTGCGCAATATGGTGCGTAACATCTTCTCATCGGCCCAAACCTTATGATTCTGCTCGATTTCGTTTATTAGTCGGATATTCTTACCCTCCGCAAAATGATGGTTAAACGCCAAGGTATCTGCTACCAATAAACGCAAGTCCAAACACCGAATATTTACTGTTAAATCGCCCGTTTGACAACGCGACCACTCCAAGAGGTCTTCCAATAACTTGTACCCATCCTGAGAAGTCTCTTTCAATGCACTTATTATTACCTTCATGCGATCTTCAGAAATTTTCGATCCATGCCCTTCCAAAAGATTCATGAACCCGATAATCGTTCCAAATGGATTTTTCAGATCGTGACCAATAATTCTGAATAGTCTGTCTTTAGTGGCAACTAATTTTTCCAATTTCACAAGCTGAGAGTCGATCAAGGCATTACGTTCCAATAAATTGGAGTTTGCCAATTCCAATTTCGCCTCATAGTAATGAATCTGTCTGGCAGAAAGGAACAAAACAATATTCGTTAAGGCAAAAGCCAAAAAAGCGGAAAGTTTATAATACACATAATTCGCTTTCACTATTGGGATTACTTCACAAGAATTAGGGCCGAAATTCAACAGCAACGAATCAATAAACAGTGTAAGTAAGAGGTAGAACAACACCAAACCACTAATAATTCTAATTTGTTTCTTTACATCAAATAACATATAAATTGTCACTGAGAAACTCGTCGGCGCATACGGATACCAGAAAAAGTACTCATCAATTACATTGCCCGAGATCGTCGGTATAATGAGTAATATTAATGGAGTTCCCAACATCAGCAAAACTCGTGCAGCGGTATAAAGCCTCTGGTAATTAAGCCAAAACAAGAAAAAAGGCAATATAATGAGAATTGTTAACCTGAAAAATGTATGAAATAAATCACGCAGTCCTAGCCATAAGTAATAATACTCAATCACATTTACTACAAAAAAAAGGATAAAAACCAATACAAAAAGGCTATTCGAGAAATAAATACGCCGTGCTTCTGTTGCTGGTGTATCTGGAGTAATACCTATTTGTAGTATCTTAAAAATTCCGACTCGCATACTTAATATTAATTAATTTATAAACTTGTACGTAAATAAACACAAACCGATCTTAATATACCTTATACAATGCTTCACAGGCACGAATATCGTAGCAGCGAATAAAACCATGAATCTTTATTTCACAGCATATTCTTAAATCTTTACATTTGCGGCACGTAAAATAAAACATCAACAATGTTGTTCAGATACATACTCCTCATACTACTATGCAGCCCAAGCTATATTTGGGCACAACGCACAATCAATAATCAAGATCCCGAAAATGAAAACGCCAACAAACTTCGGGATAATAAACCTGAGGCAAAAGACACCACGCACTTTCGTCTTCGGGCATACTATACCGACGACAACAACCACACCGTATATTCAGCCCTAGACACCATGCTTCTTGGCAAACAACGCTACCGCGAGCGCGATGCCTACGCACCAAGCTGGACCACACTCGCAAACTACGGCCATGCAGCCCTACCAAACACTTATTTCGACCGTAAAGTACCGCAAGATTTCCTATTCTGGACCCCATTTCAGTATTATTGGAAACCTGTTGAAGAAGAGTTCATCTACAACATAAACAAACCCTTTACCGACTTATACCTTTCAAAATCGGGCAAAGCTCTCGTCAACGAACAGCGCGTAGGGCTTATACATTCCCGCAACTTCACGCCCCGATTCAACGTAGGCCTACGCTACCAAGTACTCTCTACGGCAGGTTCGCTAGGGCACAGATCCAAATCAAAACACACAAACTTTGGTTTTGTTGCAGCTTACCAAGGCCTGCGATACAAATCGCAATTCAAAATATCCAAAATCGGAATCACCAACCAACTAAACGGCGGTTTCAAGCCTGGCAATTTCTATTTCGATTCAGACTCAATAACACCACAACTCAATACTGCTGGCGAAAAAATCGGTAAAACCGACATTTACCTCGACCACGAATACCTCATCGGGGCTGCCGACACCATCACCCACAAGCAACTTCAACTACCCATGCTCAATGCCAAAGCAAGCATACGCCACCGCTTCAAATACGAGCACAATTCGCGCGTGTTCTACGACTCGCAACTCAACTACACCGATTCGAAGCTCGATTACTACCCCAAAGCAATCTACGATACCAATGCAACTTACG
>JBDKHP010000352.1:0-3075 GCA_039797645.1 Bacteroidota bacterium | reverse complement strand
GTTGCACGTTGCTGTTTTTTAGTTTTTGGTTTCTTTTAATTGGGAATTGGTGGTGGTAGGCTCTTGTTGGTGTTTTGCAGTTTTGTGTCGTATTGGGAGTCGAGGCTTTAAGTTGCACTTTGATTTATATGCTCCTTTTCAATTAATATATGCACAATAGAAAACATTGATAAAGAATACATAAATTTGGCGAGATCTAATAAAATGTATAATGCAGGAACAACAATTAAGTTTAGAGAATAGGAAATATAAGCTTATCTGCCTTCTAATACAGCTTGAAGACATGGATACTTTAGCTGCTATAGAGGCGCTTCTAAGCCCCCATGCGGACGGCATTCAAGTTGGTGCGACGCCTGAAGTTGAATTTCTGGAAACAGAAGTTGTTGATGTTGCTGATTGTGAAGATAACACGGATGAATTGACTGACGAAATGAAAGAATTTCTTTTGCAACGTGTTGAAAATCATAATAAAGCACCAGAAACAGCAATGACATGGGAGGAAGCCGAACAGCATTTACTGAAAAAATTTGATTATGAAGTATAAGTTGCTTATCTCCGAAGACGCATTACACGATATTGAGGATTTATTAATTAATGCTTATGCTTAATTCCTTATTGTGCTCATAATGTGCAGCCTTCAGAATGCACAAAGTGATATTCATGCGATTGTCTGATATGTTTATTTGATGAGGTTGCTGTTTTTTTTGGTTTTCGATGTGTTGGCCGGAAATTTCGAGGAGCAATTCTGCATTGTTAATGCTTCGTTTTTCTCATTGTGTTTTGCCGATATTCCTCACTTAGGCAAGCCGTAGGCTTGGTGTACGATAACGCCCCATGGCCGCAGGCCAAAGTAAAGTGCTGACCCAGCAAACCTACGGCGTTACAAATGGTGCTGCCGATCGGCCTAGCCCGGATAGTAGCGGTAGCCCACAGCGGTGTGATGCGGCGGCAGCTATCAGATGCTAATCGACTGAAATACAAAGGCTTCCAGTTGATTTCGTTCCCGAACGCGAGGACTACAAGCGGATAGCCGGTAGCCGCCGTATATAAGTAATGTTTCGTCCCCGCTCCGAATCCTATTTTTTTTCTTTTTTTTAATTCTTGGGGTGGTTTCTTTGTTCGGAAGGTGGAAGTTGTGATACTCTGGGTTTTAGAAACGGTAGGATGGGAGTGGAGAGCACGTTTGCTTTGTGCACACAAAAAATCCCGTCGGCTGTGTTTGCCAACGGGATATATGACTGGTTGATAAGTGTCTAAATACTTACGCCTAAAGCGATTGCAATGGCATCGGCACAGCGTTCTCCGTCCATGGCCGACGATACGATGCCACCTGCGTAACCTGCGCCTTCGCCACATGGATACAGTCCTTTGATTTGGGGATGTTGCATGGTGTCGATGTCGCGGGGTATTTTTATCGGCGAACTGGTGCGCGATTCTACTCCCAGAATTACGGCGTCGTTGGTGAGGTAGCCTTGCATTTTGTTGCCAAATTCCAGAAATCCTTCGCGGAGGCGTTTGCTGATGCCTTCGGGCAGCCACTCGTGTAGTGGCGAACTGAGCATTCCGGGTTGGTAGGAACTCTCGGGCAGGTTGCTCGATGTGATGCCTTGTACGAAATCTGCAAGTCGTTGGGCTGGTGCGGTTTGTGTTTCGCCACCTTTTTGCCAAGCTAGTTTTTCGAGGTCTTGTTGGTAGCGCAGACTGGCCAGATTTCCGTATTTGTGGTAGTCGCCAAGGTCTTCGAGGCGAATTTCTACCACCATGCCAGAGTTGGCATACTGCGAGTTGCGGCTGGATGGCGACATGCCGTTTACGACCACTTCGCCAGGGGCGGTGGCTGCGGGTACGATGAAACCGCCGGGACACATGCAGAAGGAATATACGCCACGGTCGGCGATTTGTTTTACCAAGGAGTAGGCTGCGGCTGGCAAATGTGGGCTCCGAATTTGGCAATGATACTGTATGCCGTCTATGAGACTTTGGGGATGCTCTACCCTTACGCCCATGGCAAACGGCTTGGCTTCGATTTGTATTTTACGGTTTTCGAGGATTTCAAAAATGTCGCGGGCTGAATGGCCTGTGGCAAGCAATACGCTTTTGCCGAGCACTTTGCGTCCGTCGTGGAGCACGATCCCCGTGATGGTGTCGCCTTGCAAAACAAGGTCGTTTACGCGGGTTTCAAAATGGATTTCGCCACCACAGGAGCGTATCGTTTCGCGAATGCTGGCGATGATGCGTGGCAATTTGTTGGTGCCAATATGCGGATGGGCATCTATGAGGATGTCTTCGTCGGCACCGTGGTCTTGCAATACTTGCAAAATGCGGTTTACGTTGCCTCGCTTTTTGGATCGGGTATAGAGCTTTCCATCGGAATAAGTGCCTGCGCCGCCTTCGCCAAAGGAGTAATTTGAGTTGGGATCTACGATATGTTGGCGGTTTATGGCAGCTATATCGTGTCGGCGAGAGCGTACGTCTTTGCCACGTTCAAATATAATTGGTTTGTAGCCAAGTTCTATGAGTCTGAGTGCGGCAAATAGCCCTGCTGGGCCTGCACCCACGATGATGATTTCGGGGCCGTTGGCTACGTTCTGATACGTAAGTGCAGTTTTTTCTGGGAATACGGGATCTTCGTCGATATAAAGCCCCGCTTTGAGCAAAACTTTCACCTCGCGCGAACGTGCGTCGATGGAACGGCGTAGCAATGCAACATGGGTAATACGGCTGGGTGCAACACCTGCTGCCTGAGCCAGAATGGGAGTATATAGGGCGGCGTCGGCTGCAATATGTGCCGCTACGTCTATGCTAACTTCTTTATACATAGTCTGTTTGTGTCTGTTCATTCAAAATTTAGCGACACCGAGAACATGTGCGAATACAACTTCCCGATGCTTTGGGTGTATTGTGTTTCGTCGGTACGCAAGAGGTTGTTTGTACCAAATGAATACTTGAATTCGGTCGAAAATTTGAAGTAGTAAAGATAGAAATCCACACCAAATCCGGCCTCATAAAAAAGATCTAATTTTCCAATTTCGATGTTGGGGGTTTTCTTTTTTCCTTTGCCAGCCAAATCGAGAT
>JBDKHP010000351.1:0-4917 GCA_039797645.1 Bacteroidota bacterium | reverse complement strand
AAAGATTGATTTCCTGAGCATAGTGTATGAGTATTCGGAAGGTTTGTTTGAAAGAGTGCCTGAGTTTATTATTTTTGTGCGCGCATTCGTAGTGAATGTTTTACCTGTTAAATAATACACTTCAAAGCAATGGAATACAATTTTAAGGAAATCGAACAAAAATGGCAAGCTTGGTGGGTGGAGCATAAGACCTTTAATGTGAGTAATGTGACCGACAAACCCAAGTTTTATGTTCTTGATATGTTTCCATATCCTTCGGGTGCTGGCTTGCACGTTGGGCATCCGCTGGGTTACATTGCTTCGGATATTTATAGCCGTTTCAAGCGTCACAAGGGTTTTAATGTATTGCACCCGATGGGGTATGATGCTTTTGGGCTTCCTGCTGAGCAATATGCCATACAAACGGGGCAGCATCCGGCGGTTACTACGGCAAAGAATGTGGCGCGGTATCGCGAACAGCTTGATAAAATTGGGTTTTCGTATGACTGGAGCAGGGAATTCAAAACTTGCGATCCGAGTTACTATAAATGGACACAGTGGGTTTTCTTACAATTGTTTGACCACTGGTACAATAAACAGACACAAAAAGCTGAACCTATTTCACAGCTTGTGGCTGAATTTGCGCACAATGGCAATTTAGATGTTGATGCCGTTTGTGGAAATGTGCCGACTTTCTACGCTGAGGTGTGGAAAGGGATGGACGAATCGGAGAAGCAAGATATTCTGATGAATTACCGTCTGGCTTATTTGGCCGACACTCTGGTGAACTGGTGTCCTGAATTGGGGACAGTGTTGGCCAACGACGAAGTGAAAGACGGTCTATCGGAGCGTGGGGGCCACCCTGTGGTGCAGAAAAAAATGCAACAATGGTCGCTTCGTATCACGGCTTATGCGCAGCGTCTGCTCGATGGTCTGGACGATGTAGAATGGAGCGAATCGCTCAAGGAAATGCAGCGAAACTGGATCGGAAGGTCTGAGGGTGCTACCTTGTTTTTCAATCTTGTGGGTAAACCCGATAAAATTGAAGTATTTACGACACGCCCCGATACGATTCATGGTGCGACGTTTATGGTGCTTGCTCCTGAGCATCCGTTGGTGAAAAAAATCACCACCGACGAACAAGCTGATGCGGTGGCAGAATACGTACAAGAAACATCAAAACGTTCGGAACGCGACCGCATGACGGACACAAAACGGGTGAGTGGTGCCTTTACGGGAGCGTTTGTTTTGAACCCGTTTACGGGTAATTTACTTCCTGTCTGGATTAGCGATTACGTGCTCGTGAACTATGGCACGGGTGCTATTATGGCAGTACCATCGGGCGATTCACGCGACTATGCGTTTGCACGTAAGTTCGGGATGCCAATTATTCCAATTATTGAAGGACAAGAAATTAGCACTACGTCGCACGATGCCAAAGAGGGCAAAATGATTAATTCAGGGATTCTCAACGGCCTTGAAGTTAAAGATGCCATCCGTAAAATAAACGACGAAATTGAGGGTCGTGGTCTCGGATCTATAAAAGTGAACTATCGCCTTCGGGATGCGATTTTCAGCCGCCAGCGTTACTGGGGCGAACCGTTCCCGATTTACTACAAAGACGGTGTAGCAACAGCACTTTCGGAAAATGAACTTCCACTCACATTGCCTGAAATTAGTGAATTCCTCCCTACGGAAGACGGCCAACCGCCACTCGGACGTGCCACAGATTGGACAAGCCCCGATGGTTTTCCTTTCGAGCTGAGCACCATGCCCGGTTTTGCAGGTTCGTCGGGTTACTACCTGCGGTATATGGATCCGCAAAACAACGAAGAATTTGTATCCAAAGAAGCCAACGAATACTGGCAAGATGTAGATTTATACATCGGTGGCACAGAACACGCCGTCGGACACCTTATATATTCCCGTTTCTGGAACAAATTCCTCTACGACATCGGCATGGTTTGCAAATCTGAGCCTTTCCGCAAATTGGTGAATCAGGGCATGATTCAAGGCCGTTCGAACTTCGTGTATCGTGTGAAAGGCTCACAAACTTTTGTTTCTTACAACCTACGCAACGACTACGACACCACGCCCCTACACGTAGATGTGAATATCGTACAAAACGATGTGCTCGACACCGAAGCATTCCGCAATTGGTTGCCTGAGTACGCCAATGCCGAATTCATACTCGAAGATGGCAAATACATCTGCGGTTGGGAGGTCGAGAAAATGTCAAAATCTAAATACAATGTCGTGAATCCCGACCGCGTTGTAGAAGAATACGGAGCCGATACCCTCCGAATGTACGAAATGTTTCTAGGGCCGTTGGAGCAATCCAAACCTTGGGATATGAACGGCATAGAAGGTGTACACAAATTCCTACGTAAATTTTGGCGAAACTTCTACAACGTTGAAGGACAATTGCAACTTACAGACGAAGAAGCGACAGATGCAGAACTCAAAATTCTACACAAGACAATCAAGAAAATCTCCGACGACATCGAACGCTTCTCGTTCAACACTTCGGTAAGTGCCTTCATGATTGCCCTAAACGAATTGGCAGCCCTCAAATGCAAAAAACGTAGCATTTTTGAACCATTGGTTATATTAGTACATCCGTTTGCACCCCATATCACTGAAGAACTTTGGATTGCTTTGGGCAATACCGCAGGTGCAATCAGCGATGCCGAATGGCCAGAATTCGACGAAGATGTACTCAAAGAAGCCAATATTCTATACCCCGTATCTTTCAATGGCCGCAAACGTTGCGACATAGAAATCAGTGCCGCTGCCGATGCTGCCGAGGTAGAACGCTTCGTATTGGCCAGCGAAATAGCACAAAAATGGCTTGAGGGCAAAACCCCAAAAAAAATCATTGTAGTACCTGGGCGAATCGTCAATATTGTGCTCTAAGTGTTTTACAACAGGAATTTTTAATTGTTAATGGTGCAACTAGCTCAATAATAGCTAGTTGTACCATTTTTGTACTTTTACCCCTACGGGCAAGTTGAAATTTTGTTACAAGAAAAATCAAAATTTCTTATATATTGGCAGCGTATTTGAAACAATGGGACTTACAAACCAAATACAAGACCCTAAAAAAGGCATTATTGCCACAGTATTAAAATTAGAATAAATGAAAAGAGACCTTTGGTACTCAGTACTGGTCACCCTGTTGCTATTGCCATCCGTGCATTCGCTCGTATCGCAGGAGCAAGAGCGTCTCACCAGTAAGCCAGCAGTCACAGTGCAGCCAATAGAATACGAACTTGGCTTTGCAAAAGACAGTTTTCTGCTCGAACCCTTTACAATAAAAAATGGTGAAACCCTCGGAAATCTGTTTTCCGACCTGAACGTACCCTACACCGACGTGGTAAAAATCATTCAGAACATGCAAGGCTTGCTCAACTACAAAAAAATACAAGCCGGAAGCCCCTACTACCTCGTAACAGCCGCCGACACCAGCAACCACAACCGCTATTTGGTATATCAACCCTCGGTAACGGCTTATTACACAATTCAATTACAAGATTCGTTTTTGGTACAAAAAACCGAATTCCCCGTAGAAATCCGCCTTCGTGCCGCCTCGGCAGTAATCGAAAGTTCACTCTGGAATGCTTTGGTCGACAACGGATTATCACCAGAATTGGCCGTGAATATGTCCGACATTTACGCATGGAGCGTCAACTTTTTCAAGCTCCAGAAAGGCGACAGATTCAAACTTTTCTTCGAGGAAAAATGGGCAAATAACCAAATGATAGGCTACGGCAAAATCTATGGTGCTGTTTTTAACGCAAGTGGCGAAGATTTCTACGCCATACCCTTCACACAAGGCAAAGACGCAGGTTACTACAACGAAAAAGGCAAAAGTTTGGAAGCCGACTTCCTCAAATCGCCCCTTCGCTTCAGTAAAATAACCTCCGGCTTTTCCATGAACCGATTCCACCCCGTACAAAGACGCTGGAAAGCACACCTAGGCACAGACTTTGCAGCACCAACAGGCACACCAATTTTGAGTACCGCCAACGGCGTAGTCGAAGCAGCAGGCTACAATTCGGGCAACGGCAATTACGTAAAAATAAAACACCACAACAGCATCGAAACCCAATACCTCCACATGAGTCGTTTCGCCAGCGGAATCCACGTAGGCAAAGCCGTAAAACAAGGCGAAGTTATCGGTTTCGTAGGCAGCACCGGCCTAGCAACAGGCCCACACGTATGCTACAGATTTTGGAAAAGCGGCGTACAAGTAAACTCACAAGGCATTCGCATTACCTCCACCAAACAAATTACCGACGAAAATCGTAAGGAATTCGAAACCGTGGCCGACAATTGGGTAGGTCGTTTGGCAAAAATACCTTATCCGAAAGAAGGCGAACAAATGTACGCCCAACACGTAAGCACCGACACCGTAAAAGTTGCGAGGTAATATCCTCCACAAACGATATAAAAAAGCCCAGTTCGCTGGGCTTTTTTTATATCCAAGCAACAGATTCTGAACAGAAAAAAAACAAAAATAATAATATAAAAATAATGTTTAGGAGCGGAGACCCAACACTATTTTAGGCGGCGGCTGCCGGCTCTTAGCAGTAGTCCTCGCAACGGGTACGACACCACTTGGGAACACTTGCATTTCAATCAAACCACAGCACCAAAGGTTACTCCCCCACATGCTGTGGGCTACTTGCCGCGATCCGGGCTAGGTGGAACGGCAGCTCCATCTGCCACGCCGTAGGTACACAGGTCAGATTCTTTCGGTTGGCCTACGGCCATGCCAAGCATTCTTGCGAACATACTTTATTTGTAAAAGGCGCCTATTTAGAGTCTGTTTTTTTAGTTGAGGTCAAGGCGGATTGGATTTTTTAAAGCGGAGTTTACTACTTGTAAATGAGCATTTAAAAAATTCGATCCAACGCAGAGATCGACTAAAAAAAC
>JBDKHP010000350.1:0-4820 GCA_039797645.1 Bacteroidota bacterium | reverse complement strand
AGAGCTCATCTACCACGTAATACTTAAATACATTTCACCAGGTATTCTGTTAGGGATCGCATTCTATTTCGGACTTTCCTACGTATTCGGCTCACCCACAGAACGCTCCCTACGGCGCGAGAACGAATTGCTCAAACTCAATTATGAGTTAATGAACCAGAAATACGACGACGCAGAAAAAGTACTCGCCGAATTAAACGATCGCGACGATCATATTTACAGGGCAATTTTCGGAACAAAACCAATCGCATCGGCCATTAGGCAAGCAGGTATGGGAGGAAACGACCGATACGCTGATCTTAAACAGTTTGAGTGGTCAGAACTTGCGATATCTACCACACAACGGGTAGATAGATTAGCAAAACAAATCGTTATCCAATCCAAATCGTTCGATGAAGTAGAACAACTTGCATTAAACAAGGTGAAAATGTTAGCAAGCATTCCAGCCATTCAACCAATACCCAACAAAGACCTCAACCACCGTCCGTATGGATACGGCTCGCGAATCGACCCCGTATATAAAACTCCAGCCTTCCATGAAGGAATGGACTTTTCGGCACCTGTAGGCACACCTATTTATGCCACTGGCGACGGAAAAGTACTTCAAGCAGACAGTGAATCCAGAGGATATGGCAAACACGTAAAAATCTCCCATGGCTACGGCTATGTAACACTTTACGGCCACATGAGCAAAATTATTGCGAAACCTGGCCAGAAAGTTAAACGAGGTGATATTATTGGTCTAGTAGGTAGCACTGGAAAATCGGTTGGCCCTCACCTTCATTACGAAGTACGCATAAACGATCAACCAGTAAATCCTGTTTACTTCTACTACGACGATCTATCTGCTAAGGAGTACGACAAAATGATTGAAATCTCAAACAGTGTAGGCCAAAGCCTCGACTAATAAGACTGTAAAAAAGGGTTAAACAATTTCGACGTTTAACCCTTTTTTATAAAAAATAGCCCCCCCCGAAGCAATCAACGCACAAAACACCCTATTCTCAAAGTACCATAACACACACATAAACTATCTATATGTCAGAAAACGAGCCTCAAGAACTTACAAAACTCTACTATTCCATTGGAGAAGTAGCGGAAATGTTCGACGTGAACACTTCCCTCATCCGATACTGGGAAAAAGAATTTGAGATTATCAATCCCAAAAAGAACCGTAAGGGAGACAGAAGCTTCACCGTACAAGACATTGAAAACATTCGGCTCATCTACCACCTTGTCAAAGAAAAAGGGATGACCCTAAAAGGAGCCAAACTCAAACTAAAAACCAACAAAGAAGAAACTACCGATGATTTTGACATCATCTCCCGTCTCGAAGCTATTAAAGCCACACTAATCGAGCTAAAAAACGAATTATAAACAGTCCATCCGAAAAAATACAATGCCGAAATTAGCGCAGATTATTCAGATACTCGAAAAGCTAGCCCCCCTTTCACTACAAGAAGATTATGATAATGCCGGACTCATCACCGGTAACATAGAAATGGAAATAACAGGAGTCCTAGCTACAATAGACACCACAGAAGAAGTAGTTCGGGAGGCAATAAAAAAAGGAATTAACTTAATAGTATCCCACCACCCAATTGTTTTTAGAGGACTCAAACGCTTTGTTGGAGCAACGTATATAGAAAGAACCCTCGCCCTCGCAATTAAGCACGACATCGCAATTTATGCAGCACACACAAATCTCGACAGTGTCGCAAACGGAGTAAACTCAAAAATTGCAGCCAAGATTGGACTCAAAAATCTTAAGTTCCTAAGTCCAAACTTCCAATCGCTCAAAAAACTTGTTTGCTATATACCCTCTACCCATTTCACAAATGTAAGCGAAGCAATATTCAATGCTGGCGCTGGCCATATTGGACAATACGACCACTGCGGTTTTTCAGTTGAAGGCACAGGTAGTTTCAGAGCATCAGCCATGGCAAAACCATTCGTTGGTAATATTGGCGAGCTGCACCACCAAACTGAACATCGCTTCGAGACGATCTTTGAACCAAATAATCAGAACCAGATAATTACCGCATTAATACACGCCCACCCTTATGAAGAGGTTGCTTACGATATAATTCCATTAGACAAACCATATGTAAGCACTGGCGCAGGAATGATCGGTGAACTTGATGAACCTCTAGCTGAATTGGAATTCTTACATCTCCTGAAACAACAATTCGAGCTCAAAATGCTACGTCACACCCCGCTACGAAAAAAGCTTGTAAAGAAGGTCGCTCTCTGTGGGGGAAGCGGAAGTTTCTTGCTACAAAAGGCAATTCGTCAAGAAGCAGACGTCTTTGTAAGTGCCGACTTTAAATACCACGAATTTTTCGACGCAGAAAATAGAATTATAATTGCGGATATTGGCCATTATGAAAGCGAACAGTTTACAAAAGAAATTTTCGTTGAGATTATCAATGAAAATTTTCCTAATTTTGTCGTTCAAAAGTCAGAGGTGGATACGAATCCGGTAAACTATCTGTAAATAAAAAATTTAATAGCCAACATGGATAAAGCAACCGAAAAAAGAGAAGCATCGGTAGAAGAAAAATTGAGCGCCTTGTACGAATTACAACTCGTTCATTCCGAAGCCGACAAAATTGTGATACTTCGTGGCGAACTTCCGCTTGAAGTGGAAGATCTTGAAGATGAAATTCAGGGTTTGGATACCCGAATCGCAAACTACAGAAGTGAGGTAGATGCACTCCGTGAAGCGATTAATGGGAAAAAAATTGAGATCAAGGATTCTCAATCTCAAATAAAAAAGTACGAAAAAGACCAAGACAAGGTTCGTAACAACAGAGAGTACGAAGCTATTGTAAAAGAAGTAGAGTACGAACAACTACAAATTAGTCTTTTCGAGAAACGCATTAAAGAGTTTAATGTAAAGCTTGCAGAAAAAGAAAAACAGATTGAAAAATCTGAGGAGCTTTTAGGAGAGCGTCACAAAGATCTAACTGCTAAAAAAGACGAACTAGACGCCATTATACGGGAAACACAAAAAGACGAAGACTCGCTTAATACCAAAGCCCTCACGCTGGAAAGAGTAATTGACGATAGATTATTGAATGCCTACAAAAGAATCCGCAAAAGTGTTCGTAACGGCTTGGCCGTAGTAAGCGTAAAACGTGGTGCATGTGGTGGTTGTTTCAATAAAATACCACCCCAACGACAACTAGATGTGCAGACACACAAGAAAATCATTGTATGCGAGTACTGCGGACGTGTATTAGTTGATGAAAACACGTTTGGCAATACTGAACAGAATAACTAGCCAAATAAATTAAGCCTACAAAGCTTCTAAATTTTGTGTATTACGATTCGTAAAACACCAAAGATTTAGAAGCTTTTTTATTCCTCGTCTTCTTCAAAATTGGTGAGTAGTTCAAAAGCCTGGTTATACTTTACCGTAGATAATACAAATACGCTCTTAATACGAGCAATATAATCGTAGGTTGATAATTTTTTAAGAAGGAAATTCTCATACTCTTTCATATCCTTCACTACGACTTTAAGCAAATAATCATGATCACCACTAATATGATAACACTCCATAACTTCTGGTAACTCTTGCATATATTTAAAAGCTCGTTGTAATGCGTCATAATTATGTTTTACAGCAGATACAAACATAAAAGCAACCATTGCCTTATCGACTTTTTCATTGTCAACGAGTGCTACATATTTTTTTATGAACCCACTTTTTTCAAGTTTTTTAATCCTTTCGAAGATTGGAGTAATAGAAAGTCCCAGTTGTGCGGCAAGTTCTTTATTCGTAATTCGTGCATTTTGCTGAAGAATATTCAACAAAGCGATATCAATTTTATCTAATTTCTTCATTTCCATGGTGAACTATTTAAAGCCTTTGGGCAAAAAAATAAATGCAATTACCCTGAATAGAGTCTTCCCCTAAATGCGAAGATAGACAGATTTACAAACTAATCCCACATACGCGACATACAAAATGCAGTAATTAGTACTCAAGCATATATATTGTCGTTCTTTTTAGCTTCTACGCTTACTTATTGCTTATTAAAACGGAAGACAAACGGATCTGCTTTCAGGCAAGCCGTAGGCTTGGCGAAGGGGCTGCATGGCCGTAGGCCAACTGGTTGGTTTGCCCAAGCTGACTACGGCTTGCGTTTGAAAAGTGGGGTACGGCCTAGCCCGGATAGTAGCGGTAGCCCACAGCAACGCGCGGTATTGCCTTTTGCACAGTGGTTGGACTGAAATACGAAAGTAGCCAAGTGATTTCGTTCCCGTTTGCGAGGACTACAAGCGGATAGCCGGCAGCAGCCCTATTTTTGAAAAGTTAGGCTTCCGCTCCTAATCTTTATTTTTTTTCGCTGGCTAATAACTGTTTCCTGAGTATGAAAGCTTAAATACCGTGAAATTTGTGTTAAAATGCGAAACGATTGTCTCTTTGACCGCCGAAAACCATAAAAAAAAGTAAAGACACGATGATTAAGCTAGGATGAAGATCACAGACGTATGCCCATAAACGTAATATCATCTCTCTGACTTTCCTCGCCTTGATGAACTCTTAATCGCTCCAGTAAAATCTGTTCTTGTTCGACCACTGAAAAATTCTTCATTTGCATAATAGTTTCATATAGGAGGGGCGAACCAAAACGTTTTCGATCATGGCCATGTTGATCTATCAAACCATCGGTTGTTAAATAAAGCATCGTACCACGATCAAAAGTAAAATTCACCATCTCGAAAGGATCCCTTCCTTTTACAGAACGTATTCCACCTATAGTACGTCGATTCCCTTTAACTACTTGCACGGCAGTATCTTGGGGGGA
>JBDKHP010000349.1:0-3779 GCA_039797645.1 Bacteroidota bacterium | reverse complement strand
CTATTTGTTTAAGCCTACAACTCAAACAGGAAGCAGCAAAGTGGCTTAGTATTGGTACGAAGTTACGCGAAAATTGTTGGGCTTGTGCTGCGAAAAAGCTACAACAACAGATTGTAGTTATCGGGGGGGGGCAACACAAAAATTGCGACGCTGAAGATTTTAGTCATCCATGCGAATCACTTTTGCACCTCCCAGATTCTTCATAAATGTTTGGATTATCTGTCGTACCTCCCGATTGTCGGTTTGTGGCTTTATTATGTCTGCCAATATTTCTGGAGAATTACAAGTCTCGAGATCTGTGTAACCGTAGCCTTTGTAGATACCACCATGTACTTGTACTACCGAGCGTTCGTCGTCGGTACGGCCTCTATCTATTATGAAAAAGTTGGGGAAGTCGAACTGCTTTTCGTTCAGAAAATTCTGAATCCGTGCGTTGTAGGCTTCAACGGATTCTAAGCCTATACACGCGCCTTTACACTGCCCAATGGAGTGATGAAAACACGCGCCTTTGGTGGTTTGTCTCCCGCATAATTTCTGACACAATTCGTGGTTTCTGATTCCCTTTTCGAGATATGCTTTGCCCTCTTTGGGGCTTGAAAAGTTTAATACTGCATTTTCGTCTTTTTTAAGTTTGCGTACACTCATGTTCAGATACCCTGTTGCGTCGGGGCTTGCGAACATACCGTAGCTATAACTTGTGCGTTTCTGAGCCGCATTGTACAAAGGCAGATGCATTTTTATTTCGGCAGACTCTAACAACAAGGCTACCAGCTCGCTGCCTGTTTCTTCGTAACTTACGGTAACGATAGCGTCGCGCATTTTTCGGGCTTTTTCGGTGCCGATATTGGCAAGGTGCTGCAATACGCGGTTGTGGATATTGGTGCTTTTCCCGACGTAGATAAGGTTGGCTTTTTCGTCGAGCAGATAATACACCCCCACAGAACTTGGCAAGGCGTCGATAGCTGTCCAGTCTAAATTGGGGTTCGTTTTAAGGCTTTTGTCTTTTGCTGCTTGTATAAACATGAGCGAATTGCCGCCGCTGTTGGCGAGCAAGATTTTGAACAATTCTACCGTGGCCAATGCATCGCCACCTGCACGGTGTCGGTTTTGCACCCGAATGCCCAATTCATCGCAAAGGCGGCCAAGGCTGTACGACGCATGGCCGGGTATAAGTTTGCGGCTAAGACCCACGGTATCAAGCGTTTTTCGCTGGTAGGTGTAGCCCAAACTTCGGAATTCTTCCTGTACGAAACCATAATCGAAACTGGCATTGTGGGCCACAAATATGCACGACTCGGTGCATTCTACAATATCTTTGGCAACCTCAAAAAAACGGGGCGCATGTGCTACCATTTGGTTGGTGATGCCTGTCATGTTGCTGATAAATTCGGGAATGCTGCGCCCGGGGTTTATGAGGGTGCTAAACTCGCGGATTACTTCGTGTCCGTCGAAAACATAGATGGCTATTTCTGTGATTTTTTCGGTTTTCGGACTGCCTCCGGTGGTTTCAATATCGACAATTGCGTACAAAGTGGTAGATTTAAAGTGAACTATTAAAAAGTGGAAAGTTGCTGGTTGCGATTCCGATAAACACGCCAAAATACAACAGTAAATAATCGGTTACACAAGAGGACTGTTTACCTCTCTAATTTCAAAAAAAATTCAATTTGGGCTAATGCGAAAGTATAAAAATATTTGCGTGTGTAGCAGCCAGAAAGGCCAGTTTATGTTTCACAAAGGTACTTCACAAACTTGCTGCCGTGGCGCGTATCTGAGCTTATTTGCCAATGCAATGGTACACGGATAAAACGACCCGTGTAAAGATGCAACCAGAACATCGAATCTGCAATTACCCCTTGTATAGACATCCCAAAACAGAGAAAAAAAATAAAAATAATAAGGAGCTGTAGCCCAACAATATTTGTAAGGGCTGCTACCGGCTATCCGCTTGTAGTCCTCGCGTTCGGGAACGAAATCAACTGGAAGCCTTTGTATTTCAGTCGAATAGTGTCTGATAGCTGACACCGCATCACACCGCTGTGGGCTACCGCTACTATCCGGGCTAGTTCGGTCGGCAGTACCATCTGTAACGCCGTAGGTACCTTGGGCAAACACTTTCTTTGGCCTGCGGCCATGTGGCGAATTGCTCCGCAGAGTCGTCAGCTAGGCCCGTCGGGACAGGTCGAGACTTGTCCCGACGGTGCTGTTGTTGTTTTGGGTGGGTAGCGGTGATTGTTGGCGTTTTGCGCTGCAATTACTCGAACGGCTGGTATCTGACTGTCGGGGAAGCATTAAACAATCCCGCTGGTGTAAGCTGTTCGCTACATGGCCGTAGGCCAACCGAAAGTGTTTGCACAGCGTACCTACGGCGTGGGTTTGGAAAGTGGGGCACGGTCTAGCCCGGATAGTAGCGGTAGCCCACAGCGGTGTGAGTAGGCATCAGCAATCTGATACTATTCGACTGAAATACAAAGGATTCCAGTTGACAACCTACCCGAACGCGAGGACTACAAGCGGATAGCCGGCAGCCGCCGCTTATACATATTGTTGGGCTACAGCTCCTTATTTTTATTTTTTTATTTTTTCATTCGGCTAGTTACCGAACAATGAATCAGGTTGTTGTCTGATTTTCGGGGCTTTGGTTTCGGCTGAAGTAGGCCGAGGGGTTTACGCCAAATTCGCGTTTGAAGGTGTGCCGAAAGTGCTTCAGATCGTTGTAGCCTACTTGATAGGCGATTTCGGCGATGGTGAGTTGGCTTTTTTCGACGAGTTGGGCGGCGCGTTTGAGGCGCATGGTGCGAATAAAATCGAGGGGGGATTTGCCGGTGAGTTGCACCATTTTTTTGTACAATAACACCCTGCTCATGGCCATTTCTTTGCTTAACTCATTGACAGAGAAATTGGTGTCAGAAAGATGGCTTTCGACAAGGGCAAATACGCGGGTGATGAATTTTTCTTCGACCGTGGTGATTTTGAGTTCTTTGGGTTCGACTGGTACTTTGGAGGATAGGTTTTGGGTTGACTTTTTTTGCCGATCGAGCAGGCTTGTGATGCGGGCATCGAGGATTCGAAAGCTGAATGGTTTTGAGATGTAATCGTCGGCTCCGGCTTCTATTCCGTCGAGTTTCTGCTGGTCGGTGTGCATTGCGGTGAGTATGATTACCGGAATATGTTGGGTGTTGTGGTGGCTTTTGAGTTTGCTACATAGGAGTATGCCGTTCATTTTGGGCATGAGCCGATCGGTGATGATGAGTGTGGGTAGGTGTTCGAGGGCTTTGTTGTAGCCGTCTTCGCCATCGGTGGCTTCTATGATGTTGTATTTTTTGCTGAGGTTGTCGCGTAGGAAGTAGCGCAGTTCTTCGTTGTCTTCTACGATGAGTATCGTGGAGGTTCGTGGCGATGCCTTGGATGGGGTTGTGGTTTTGGGCTGGTAGTTTTCTACTATGGGTACAAGTTGTTGTGTTTCAGGGTATTCGTTGGTGGCTTGATAAATAGGGATGTGTAGTTTGTATTGCTTGCCGTACTCTGGGCTGTTACTTTGGGTTAGGTGTCCGCTGTGTAAGTGGGTATATTCTTGGGCGAGTATGAGTCCGATTTCTGATATTGTTGCTGTGCTTTGTGGGTGGGGTGCACTGCTTGTTATTCGGAGTTCGAGGTTGCCGTTGGGGATGGGTTGGGTGTTTTCTTGGGCTTGGGTGATGGTGAAGCCTTCGGTGAAATTGAGATCGAGGCTTATTGTACCTTGTTCGGGAGTGGTACGGATTGCTTGGTCGAGCAGA
>JBDKHP010000348.1:0-6596 GCA_039797645.1 Bacteroidota bacterium | reverse complement strand
GTTGCATACCGCGACTACCACTGGATGATGAAATTCACCGAAAGCCTACTCGAACGCATTGCGCTCGACGTAAACGGAAGCTCAAAAGCGAGCATCGGCGACCGCGAAATTGAATTCAAAGCACCTTATGCACGCATCCCGATTCTTCAAGCCATAAAAGACCACACGGGTCTCGATCTGAACGGCCTTAATGAAGACGAAATTCGCAAAGCCGCGCTGAGCATCGGGATTCCCGTAGATGAAACCATGGGCAAAGGCAAACTTATCGACGAAATTTTCGGCGGTAAGTGCGAGCACCATTACATACAACCCACATTCATAACCGATTACCCCAAAGAAATGTCGCCCCTTTGCAAACGCCACCGCGACGACAGCGAACTTACCGAACGCTTCGAGCTTATGGTAAACGGTAAAGAAATTGCCAATGCATACACCGAACTCAACGACCCAATCGACCAACTTGAGCGCTTTCAGGAGCAACTCAAACTGCAAGAAAAAGGCGACATCGAGGCCATGTTCATCGACTACGACTTCGTGCGTGCCCTCGAATACGGAATGCCTCCCACATCGGGCTTAGGCATCGGTATCGACCGTCTGGTGATGTTCCTCACCAACAGCCCTTCGATCCAAGACGTGCTATTTTTCCCAATGATGCGCCCCGAAAAAAAGGCCGATGCACCCAAGCCCGAAGAGTTCGAAAAAATAGGCGTTCCCGCCGAGTGGGCAGCCCACCTCATCAAAGCCGGATACAAAAATCCGAAGCAATTGCTCGAGGCCAAGGCCAGCCAAATACACCAAACACTCAACGGCTACCGCAAAAAGAACAAACTCGAAATAGCCGCATTGCAGCTCGCCGACGTAGAAGCTTGGCTCGAAAAAGCCGCTCAATAACAAACTTCACAAGCCCTGAATCTTCCGATTCGGGGCTTTTTATTTAAAACACCTCCCGAAAGACTTCCCTTGCGAACGAAAAAAAAAATAAGGATTTGGAGCGGTAGCCCAACAAAATTTGTAAAGGCTGCTGCCGGCTATCCGCTTGTAGTCCTCGCGTTCGGGTGCAGAATCAACGGGATACCTTTGTATTTCAGTTGAATAGCGTCTGGTAGCTGCCACCACTTCACACCGCTGTGGGCTACCGCTACTATCCGGGCTAGTTCGATCTGCTGTTCCGTTTGTAACGCCGTAGGTACGCTGGGCAAGCTCTTTGTGTTGGCCTACGGCCATGATGCGCGTCAGTAGTCACAGCCGCCAAGTATGCGTCAGCAAAATCGCCACATGGCCGTAGGCCAAAGAAAGTGTCAGCGGGGCGTACCTACGGCGTTACAAATGAAGCTGCGGACCGAACTAGCCCGGATCGCGGCAAGTAGCCCACAGCATGTGATGC
The DNA here is from genome assembly GCA_039797645.1 of Bacteroidota bacterium. Classification (GTDB taxonomy): domain Bacteria; phylum Bacteroidota; class Bacteroidia; order Bacteroidales; family JBDKHP01; genus JBDKHP01. The sequence goes on along the minus strand of JBDKHP010000348.1, from coordinate 5,212 downwards.
AATTTCCTTTTGTACTGGCTTTTAACTGAAATGCAAGGGTGGCCAACTGACGGCGTACCCGTTGCGAGGACTACAGCCAAGAGCCGGTAGCCGCCGCACTAAATATTGTTGAGCACCAGCTCCTAATCCTTATTTTTTTTATTTTTTTCGGTCTGGTTTTCTCGCTTCTTTGGGTCTGCGTCTGCGCTTGTTTATTTGAGATAAATCTCTTCGACCATTGCTTTGTATTTATCGGCAATGTATTTTCGTTTGAGCTTTAATGTAGGGGAGAGTTCTCCCGAAATTGGTGTCCACTCATCGTCAATGAGTCGAAAACGTTTTATTTGTTCGGCCAATCCGAGTTGTTTGTTCACGGTATTTATTTCCTGTTGCAAGCGAACCAACACTTTGTCGTGGGTAATGAGTTCTTTTTTGTTCTGAAACAAGATGCCATTTTCGCGTGCCCACTTTTGCAGAAAATCGAAATCGGGCAATATAAGTGCGCTGGCAAACTTCTCGTTTTCGCCAATTACCATGGCTTGTTGTATGAAGTACGACTCCTTGAAACGATTTTCGATTGGCTGGGGTGCGATATACTTCCCTGCTGTGGTTTTAAACATTTCTTTCTTACGGTCTGTAATTTTCAAGAAACGACCGTCTATAAATTCGCCGACGTCGCCAGTATGCAACCAGCCATCGTTGTCGATTACTTCAGCCGTACGCTCGGGATCTTTGTAATAGCCCATCATAATATTAGGGCCTTTGGCAAGAATTTCGCCATCGTCTGCAATTCGTACTTCCACATTGTCGAGTACTGGGCCTACTGTTCCAAAGAGGTTTGTGCCGTCAATTTTGTAATTTGTCGTAATGATTGGCGACGATTCGGTAAGTCCGTAGCCCTGAAATATTGGAATGCCTGCCGCGCCAAAAACTCGTTCGAGTTTGGGTTGTAAGGCTGCACTGCCACAGGCAATAAAATCTACCTCGCCACCCAAAGCTTCGCGCCATTTGCTATACACCAGGCGTTCGGCGATTTTGTGTTGCTGCTTATAGAACCATGAGTTGCCGCGTTGTTTGTACTCAAAACTGAGTTCGACAGCCCAAAAGAACAGTTTTTTCTTAAATCCGCTCAATTGGTTGCCTTTTGCAATAATTTTGTCGAAAACGGATTCCAACAAACGTGGCACAGTATCGAATCCGTGGGGGCGAATTTCTTTGAGGTTGTCGCCAATTGTACCCACATTTTCGGCATAATAAATCTCCATGCCGAGGTACTGATACTTGTAGAGCATGGTACGTTCATACACATGGCAGAGGGGCAAAAAGCTCAAAATGCGCGAGCCTGTGGGTAAGTGTTGGCGTTTTGAAACGCCGATGGCATTTGATACCAAATTCTGATGCGAAAGCATAACGCCTTTGGCCAGGCCTGTTGTGCCCGAGGTGTAGATGATGGTGGCTAAATCTTTGGGCTGTATTTTTTGCTTAATCTTCTCGACGACCTCTTGGTAATATGCGGCCGATTTCTCGCCCAAACGGATAAAATCCGACCAGCTTTTTAGCCCTTCGACTTCATTTATAGAGAGGGTGTGTTGTATTGAAGCGCAGGATTCTAATACGGGTTTTAACTTTCGGTACAGCAACTTATCTGAAACGAAGGCTAGTTTGGCCTCGGAGTGGTTGAATACGTGGGTAAATTCATCGTGGCTTATAGTGGGGTAAATAGGCACATGGATTGCGCCTATTTGGGCGATGCCCATATCTATAAAATTCCATTCGGGGCGGCTGTTAGAGAATATCGTGGCTACTTTATCGCCGGTTTCTATACCCATTGCGAGCAAGGAACAACTTACCCAATTCGAGAGGCGAATATAATCTTCGTAGCTGTATTTTTTCCACTCGCCGTCTTCTTTTGCCGCAAATGCAACTTTTGTTTTCAGAACATGATCATAACGATCCAAAAGGTCAAAAATTCTGTTCACTCCCATCTTTAATTTCTGTAAATTGAAGTACAAATCGAGACAATAATTCAATATTAACTTACGTATATAACTCTATACTAATTACTTGCTGAAAATTTAAAACAGAAAACTCCCCTTATGTCTGCATTAGAGTCTTTACCAATGGTTAGACAACCTATGGGAAAATTTTGCCATTTAAGAAAAAATTGGGTGAGGTTATAAACAGCTCTGTTAAAATTTTCGGTGGCAATATAAGCACAATTTTCTAAACGGGGCAAGTGAAAAAACTGTCAAAACCTTACAATAGATGGTAATTACACAAATGCCCGTGTTATTCGTATTTTCTGAGCACATCAAAGAGTTTCACCATGTCTATGGGCTTGGTGAGGTAATCTACACAACCGGCATCGAATGCCTTTTGCTTGTGGCTTTGCATGGCCTGTGCACTTTGGGCAATAATTTTCGCATTGGGCAAAATCGCCAAAATTGCGCGGGTGGCATCGTATCCCGTAATGTCGGGCAACTGTAAATCCATCAGAACAACATCTACCGATTCTGGGTGTTCTTTACATTGTTTTACCACATCGCTACCCAGAATAAAGTGGGTTACATTGGCTTTGGTGTTCCCGAGAAGAGTTTGCAGCAAGAAAGCACTGTTAATATCATCTTCAACTACGAAGATATTCCGCCCGGTATAGTCTGGCACAAGGAGGTTTTTTTTGGGAATGTTTACAGCCTTTTGTTCGGCAACCATTGGCAGAACACAACTGAAAATTGTACCATAGCCCAGCTGAGATTCAACAGCCATCTTCCCCCCCATAATTTCCACAAGACTTTTGGTTATTGCCAGCCCCAAGCCTGTGCCGCCGTGTTTTCGCGTATCGCTTTGGTCTAGTTGTCTGAAACGTTCAAACACCGTATCTAAATGATCTTCGCTGATCCCCACTCCCGAATCTCTCACTGAAAACTGAATCGTATCGTCTTTTACATGGTAACTCAATTTAACAAACCCTTTTTCGGTGAATTTGATTGCATTATTTACCAAGTTTGTTAGAATCTGCGTAAGTCGGCTGGAATCCGTTTGCACAAACAACTGTCCCTGAAGTTCTTTCTCAATAATAAAATCGATGTTTTTTTTATCGAGAAGTACGATCCGTTCAGAAAACGTATTGTATATAGAATCGAAAAGCTTATTCAGATCTACTTGTTGCGATAAAAGCTTGAGTTTATTGGCTTCTATAGCAGATAAATCGATAATATCGTTGATGATATTTAAAAGATGTTTGCCTTGCTCGTTGATAATTGCAAGGAAGCGAAGCCGATCTTCTTCTTTGAGATTCTGCCGCTTCAGAATGTCTGAAAACCCGATTATTGAGTTTAATGGCGTACGTATTTCATGCGACATATTCGCTAAAAAAGCAGATTTTAAACGGTCGCTTTCTTCGGCTTTCTCTTTCGCTTCAATAAGTGCGACTTCGTTTTGTTTTAATATGGTAATATCGGTAGCTACCCCCCCTACGTGATACTCATTTTCATTATAAAAAATGGGGAATTTCGTAACAAGTAGTACTTTGGTTTTAGCTTGATAGGGGTAACTTACCTCATAAGTAACAGGCTTCTGATTTTGAAGTACCGTAATATCGCCTTGTCGGCTAACTTCTTGTATCGACGGATCTAAAATATCTTCGTCCGCAAGACCTTCGCAATTTTCGCCCCACCATTCTTTGCCAGCATTACTCATCATTTCTATAATGCCATTGGGCGATTTCACAAATATCGCAGATGGCGAATTTGCCAATATTGCGGTAACTTGTGCATTGAGCAAAGAAACTCGATTCTCGGTAACTTTACGTTTTGTTACATCTATAATCACCCCCGTATATTTGGCTTTCTCGGGTATTCGAGCATAATATAAGGTAGCCGCAACTTCAAACATTTTCTCTTTACCCTGCGAAACAATACTGAATCCAAATTTAATTTGGCTCGAGGTTTGGCCAAAATAGGTTTGTTTAATGCGAAGGCTATCTTCCAGTGGCATTAAAGCCAGAATCTGCTTGTACGATATAAAGGATGCCGCCGTTTTAATATCTAGCAATTCTTTGGTCGTAGCATTCATGAAGATAAGCTTGCTTTCGATATTAAACTCCCAAATACCAATATCTGCGCCCTTTGTGGCCGCACTCAAGCGACGTTCCGACGAAACTAAATGCTCCTGAATGTTCCGCAGATCGGTAATGTCGCGAATTGTACCGCTGATTCCTACACTACTCCCGTTCTCGTCGTAAATAACCTTTCCATTTGCAAGCAACATTTTCTTTGACATCCCGGAGTGCTGAATCTCAAGCTCCTCTTCGTACATCCCCCCCTTTTTGAGAATAAGACTGTGGGCTTTTTGTAGCTTTTTTGCACTCTTTTCTTCAAAAAGTGCGTGCATATCTTCCAAGGATTCGGGATACAATTCCTTGGGTAAGCCTATAATTCGGTTGATACTCTGCGTCCATTCAATCTGCCCGGTGTTCATAGACCAAGTCCAGTTGCCTACTTTGGCAATGTTTTGGATCTCAGAGAGTTCTTGTTCTCTTAATTCGAGTTGGCTCTTTGTGAGTCTTTTTTCAGTAATATCCTGCGCAAAACCAATTATTTCTGTATAAGTGCCATTCTCCGAACTCGTATAAGGCATCAGCATATGATTAAACCACAAGGTTCCAAATTTAACCTCGAGGTTCACAACAAAACCCTGAAAGGCCTTTTCGATAGATTTTAGACACTGGTACAATTGTTTACTCGGCAGAATGTCTTTCACCTGAAAACCAATGAATTCGCGCGATGCTACACCTGTATGCAAATGCTGATCGGTACAATAAATCAACGTAATATCTTTCAAGTCGCGCCTCAAAATATAAACCTGCCCTGGCAAGTTTTCTATTACATCCCGGTATTTGATTTTATCGTTCAGGTTAACCGCACTTACAGCACGCCGGTTGGTACTAATTTGCTGGGAAAACAAAACGTTGCCCCGAAGCTCGGTTATCAGGCTCTGCAGAATCAGACGCGCCATTTCCATCACCGTCTGGTTAGGGCGCAGTTGTTCGTAGAACCAACTCACTTTTATATTACTGAAACTAAGGTCTGTATAACTCCCCAACGATTCATTGTTAGCTTCACCCTGATAGTTAAGTATCGCTTTCTGAGGTGACAATAAAATCCGAAAATTTGCAGAATCAATTTCAATTGACTTAAAATCGAAATACGCTGCCAGCTGCTGGGTAAAATAG
>JBDKHP010000347.1:0-2684 GCA_039797645.1 Bacteroidota bacterium | reverse complement strand
AGTGCGTTATTGGGTCTAAAATTATCCGGAAAATCGAATAACAAAGGAGGAAAGGAGCAGTGTTGGGGGTTTCTCCGAAAATAACCTCTTGTACAGATCCTTATCGGCATTTCACAAATCTGTCCACTTTTATCATTAAGGGCAATATATCCTCGATGCCATGTTCGCGGATCGTCCACATCGCGCAATAAGCTCTTAAGTGGAATACTTATCATTAATTCTAATGGCTGAACATCGTCATAAAACGTCAACGAATCTTTAACTAAATTCGCTGAATAGATCGAAATAATATTCAAAAAAAACACCATTATAAGTAGTGTAAATTTTGATATATATATATATAAATAATTATTGTTCATATTTCCGTGAGTTTATAGAAATACTACCGGGTAATTCTAATTTCCAATTTTGAAACCAGATTCTTTGCTGTTGTTATTTCCGCCATACTACGTATAATCTCACCACTATTACCGCTAGGATTACTGTGGCCAAGGAGTATCATTTCGTAATTATCCACGAGATTTCGTAGGTCTATTATCACTGCATACACCAACGATGGCTGGCCAATTGTATTTTGTAACTCATCCAAGTAGGCGTTCGCCGGATAGTATTCATTAAAATCATGAGACTGATTGATTTCCAGCCAAATAACAAATTTCTTACAATCACTAGCACCATATTTATAGTGAATAATCGTATTCCCAATCGGAGTAGCTCCTGTCACAGCATCAGGCTCTTTTGTATTTGGTTCGGGTGTGTACCCCCCCCGATTGTTGCTTATGTTCCGCCGACGTGACCAGATTGGTAAATTTCCTTCAATAATTTTCACCCCAGATTTCCAGCGGCCTTTTACTTTTTTCGCAGAACTATACAAGCCAGTACCAACAGATTTCGTTACATAAATTGTTTCTGTGTATCGTCCCAAAGTATCTTCTAGCCAAATAGAAAAACTCGGGTTTATATGTGCCGAACCTGTCTCTAAAACAATAGAAATATCCTTTATTTTTTGCGAAAATGCAGAATTTAATGAAAATATTATGATCGATAAAATAACAATTGACTTCATTTGCTAATTTTTTGGTTCAAAAATAAATGTAACTGAACTCGTTACGCTCACTTTTTTGCCTTTGTTTTCTCCTGGATTCCAAATCGGACACAAGCGCATAAGTCGCATAGACTCTTGTTCCACACTTTGTATATAACTATCTACGAGGGGCGAATTACCAACGTCGCTTCCCGGAGAAATACGGTATGTTGTCCGTATAACTTCAGGCGAACTTATTGCTCCAGTAAGGTCTATCACAAATTTAACAAATACTTTTGCCACAAACCCAACGCGCGATGCCCCCTCAGGATAACGTAGGTTTTCTCTAATGTATTGTTCAAATACTTTTGAACCTCCTTTAAACTCAGGCATCTGATCTACAATTATATACAATGAATCCTTTCCAAGATTATACTGCGCTTTCGCTTCTGCTTTAGAAAAAAGAAAGGCAGTGAAAAATATTAAAAATAGGGTTTTTGTCATGGTTATGGTTTTAATAAGTGCTAATTTATACGTTTAAATTTGGACAAAATTTTTGCCAAGTTTTTGGCATTTTCGAGTATGGAATTGGTATCTAATTGCGTAAAACTTAAATCTTTCAGTACCCAAAATCCGTTTACCATCACATTACGAACGTCTTGACTATGGACACTATACAGCAAATTGGCATAGGGGTTAAACATTGGGGTGTTGTGTGCTTGTTGTAGATCTATCGTAATTATATCCGCCTTTTTGCCTAGTTCTAAACTACCTGTAAAGCTGTCAATGCCCAAAGCTTTTGCACCACCCAAGGTAAGCATTTGGATCATCTTAGCTGCTGGTGCTGCTTCGGTGTTTTGGGTAGTAAGTTTCTGAAGAAGCGCAGCCGTCCGAACTTCTTGCAACAGATCCAGGTTGTTGTTACTGGCCGCTCCGTCCGTACCGATACCAATTTTCACACCTGCTTTGCGCAGTGCCTCAATAGGTGCCACGCCACTTGCTAGTTTCATATTACACTCGGGGTTGTGGGCGACAGCAGAATCTGCAAGCCGCAGCACCTCTATGTCGGGAGCTGACAGATGAACGGCATGAGCAACAAGGCTCCGTTTGTCTAACACTCCCAGTTTGTTCAGATAAGCGGTAGGTGTACAATTATGCTCGTTGGTATATTTGTCAAATTCCCATTGCGTTTCGGCCAGATGAATGCTCCAAATTGTACCATACCGCCGGGACATCTCCTTGGTTTGCTGCAATAAAGTTGGAGAGCAGGTATAAGGTGCATGGGCATTAAAAGCTATTTGAATGTGTGAATGATCTTTATATTCCTGAAATAGTTCTTTTGTATAATCCAATGCATATGCCGCAGTAGGGGCATTGGGTGTAGGGAATCCCAACACACCTTCGCTCAGTATGGCACGTATCTTCATTTTTTTCGCAACTTCTGCGGTAACACCCTCAAAAAAATACATATCGTTGAAGGTAGTAGTGCCAGATCGTAACATTTCCATAATAGCCAGTTCGCTTCCTACTCGAACAGACTCCGCATTGATATGCGCTGCTTCAATCGGAAAAATATAATCGTTGAGCCAAGTATGAAGCGGCATGTCCTCGGCAAGTCCTCTAAAGATTGTCATTGCCGCGTGGGTATGGGTATTTATAA
>JBDKHP010000346.1:0-5049 GCA_039797645.1 Bacteroidota bacterium | reverse complement strand
CGTACACCATCGCGCCAGAATTTTTCGAGCGTATCGGCATGTTGGGTATAATCCCAATGTCCGAGGGATTGATAGTAACGTCTGTCCCATTCTTGTTGCGAGCGAACCATGGGTTCTTGGTGCGAAGTACCCATCACGATGCCGTATTCGTCGGCCAAACGTGGGTTTTCGGTATCGTCTTCGTTGAAGGCGTTACTCCACATGGCAGGCCAGAGGTAGTTTGCTTTAATGCGTAGCAGCAGCTCAAACACTTTTGTGTAAAACTCGTGTCCGTAGTTGGCTACATATTTGCCCACTGGCGGGTTTTTGCTCTCTTTTGCCGAACCATAGTTAGCATAAACCCAGTTTGTAAGTGCAGGCGCCTCGTCGTTGATGAAAATACCACGATATTGCACACTCGGCGATTGGGTAAATTTCCCGGGCTTCACATACAACGCATCCTGATGCGGCACAGGCACATCGGCCCAGAAATACCAAGGCGACACCCCAATTTCTTCTGACAAATCGTAGATACCAAAAATCGTAGCCCGTTTGTCGCTACCCACAATCACCAGGGCTTTATCTACCCCCGGAAAAGGTTTCTCAATTACTTGAATCGTAAAAGCTTCCCACTTACCCACAATATCGTTTACGTCGAGTTTTCCGGCTTTTACCAACTGGTCTATCAGTTCGCTTTTTCCCAACGTACCCACAATAACAAGCTCTTTGGTCTTGGGCAGTTTGTCGAAAAGCAGTTCGGGTACGCTGCCGGTAACTTTGCCGATGTCCGTTTTCAGGTCGGCCAAGGCGCGAATTACCCCGGGGTAATCGTTTGCACTGATGAGCAAACTCGTAGAATTTCCTTTTGCTGAAAGTGTAAAAAATCCCTTCGTCCAAGAAGTTGACACATACTTAGGGCCACCAACGCCCAGTACCGATACTGGCAAGAGTGCCACCAATACACAAAACAACCAGGTTCTAAGCCTAGGAGAATGCGGCGATGCTTTGTCTGGTTTTAAGATCATAGAAACAAAAATTTTCGTTGAAATAATAGAATTTTTTCTGTATTCGGTGCCTTCCGACAAGTGGGAAAGCGAAGCATCAATAATACACAAATACGATAACAGAAGCTATAAAAAATCTTACAAACGATATAAAATTTAAAACAAACGGCTTGAATTTTCGTACAAAAACCGCGATGGCCTATCCAAAACAATAAGACAATAAAAAAATAAAAAAAATAAAAATTTGGAGCGGGAGCGAAACTTTTCAAATAGAGGGCGGCTGCCGGCTATCCGCTTGTAGTCCTCGCAAACGGGAACAGCGTCAGTTGGCTGCCTGTGTATTTCAATCCAAGCCCTGTACAAACGGCCATTGCGTCACCTTGCTGTGGGCTACCGCTACTATCCGGGCTAGGCCGTGCGCCACTTTCCAAACCCACGCCGATGTCATACGGGGCAAACGTAGCAGTTGGCCTGCGGCCATGTGGCCCAGGCTGCAAGCCTACGGCTTGGCTAAAAGCACAAGACCCAAGGCCACAAAAAGAAGTTGGCCGTGTGTTGTGGGTGTCTGTGGCAAGCAAGGAGCAGTACTGGTAAGTTACGAAATTTACAATCCTGGGTGTTTGCACAAGCCCCAATACGCAAATTTTATGTTGGCCGAGTTTCGGTGAAGCTTGTTGTAAGCAACGAACTTCCGCTAGTATGTTTTATCTTTGTGCGTAGGGTGTTGGCGCTTCGCCCTGAAGTGGCATAGCCAAAGGCTAACTGGTTCGTTTGCCCCACGCGATTACGGCGTGGATTTGGAAAGTGGGGCACGGTCTAGCCCGGATAGTAGCGGTAGCCCACAGCGGGGTGATGCAATGGCCTTTTATACAGTGGTTTGATTGAAATACGTTGGCTGCCAAGTGATTCAGTTCCCGAACGCGAGGACTACAAGCGGATAGCCGGCAGCCGCCCTCTATTTGAAAAGTTTGGCGACCGCTCCTTATTATTATTTTTATTTTTTTTCACGCTCAGTTGATTGGTGATTGGGCTTTTTTTCTGTATTGTGGGGTGTCGTCGGCGCATTTGTAAGCTAAATAATGAAACATTTTATTGATTCGTATTACGTAAATGGAACTAAAAACACAGTATTCTCGAACATGGGTGAGTTGGTACAAAATTCTGCTGATTCACTTGCTGTTGGGCGTTTGTATGCCCGGACGCTTATTGGCTCAGAACGAGAACACAGTGAATTTCCAGTCGATTCGCAAGGAGCTTCCGAACCAATTTGTGCGGTGTTTCCTCAAAGACAGCAAGGGTTTTATGTGGTTTGGCACGCACAACGGACTCACACGCTACGACGGGGTAAACTTTGTGGTGTACGAAACCAATCCGGACGACCCAAATAGCCTCAGCCACAATTACATCAGCAGTATTGTCGAGGATAAAAACCACAATATTTGGGTGGGTACTTTTAGGGGGTTGAATCTGTACAACCCCACCAAAAACAATTTTAGTCGCTTAAATTTTAAGCGAGATTATATCGTAATTAATAACCTTTGTGACGATTCGCGCGGTAATTTATGGATCGGGACAATCGGTAATGGCCTCATAAAATTCAACCTTGCGCAGAAAAGGGCAACTTTCTACACCCGCAATAGTTCTGTGGCAAATTATGTGAGTGCCAACCATATCACTGGAATTGCTGCCGACAACCACCAAAGGCTTTGGGTGGCTTCTTGGGCGGGGCTAGACTATCTGGACCTTCGCTCGGACCGCTTTACCCATGTTGAAACGAATATGCTCGACACGCAGCACCGCAGCAAAACGGGTATCAATGCGCTCTGTTTGGACCGCAATACGCTTTGGCTGGGAACCTTACAGGGCGAATTGCAGTCGCTCAATACCGATACGAGGCCCTTTGCCGTGACCAACGGCCTCAGACTTTCCGATATTCGTACTGAGCCACCCTCGAATATTCTCTCGCTGTGTGCCGACAAACAACACAAACTCTGGATGGGTGTGGAAAACGGCGGACTGCTTCATTTCGACCCTGCCACAAAAACCTACGATCGTTACCTCCGCGAAGAGGGTAATAATGCTGGGCTAAACAGCAATACCACACGGTGTGTGTATATCGACAAGTTGAATATCTTATGGGTGGGTACGTTAGGGCGAGGTGTCAATTTTTGGGATCCACGGTTTCATCGTTTCGAGTCTTTCAAACGAAACGCAAGCACTTCGCACACGCTCTGCGGAGAAGATGTCAGTAGTTTTGCTGAAGATTCCAAGGGAAACATCTGGATTTCTACCTACGGCGGCATAAGCCTTTTCAATCCGCAAAGCCGTACGTTTACCCAAAGCATCACCCGAGCAACGAGCCAGTTGAGTTCAGATGCGGTAACATCGCTCAAATTCGATGCGGCTGGCAAGCTTTGGGTTGGAACTTGGGGCGGAGGTGTCGATTGTTTCGATAAGGATTTGCGCAAACTTGCCAATTATTCCATAAAAGGTACGCACAGCGCGGGCGAAAACAAGGTGCTCTCGTTGCTGATTGATTCCCAAGACGATGTTTGGGCAGGTTCGGCGGGTACCGGTTTGTTTAAGCTCGATAAGAAAGCCCAATCGTTTATCCAAATACTGGATGCTGCACAGCAGGTGAATCAGAATACGATAGGTTTCGTAACGTCACTGATTGAAGATGCTGCGCACAATATTTGGGTGGGTACAGCCTACCGATTGTACTGCTTTAAACCTATTGCGGCGAACAAGTACAGCATCAGAATTTTTGCACGCGACACAATACCCGGTGCTTTGCCTAGCGATGGAATTACCACGCTATTTGAAGATCGTAATCGGAATATTTGGGTGGGTACTTCAGACCAAGGTTTGGCTTTGTTTAACGCCAAAGACAGCACATTCACCTGCTTCAATAAGCAAAATGGCCTGCCGAGCAATACAATTTGCGGCATTCTGGAAGACCAACACAACAACCTATGGATCAGTACCAACAAAGGCATCTCCAAATTCAATAGAATGCGTAAAACAACCAGAAGCTTCACCAGCGAAGATGGCCTGGTTTCCAATGAATTCTATAACAATAGTTGCTTGCGAACAAAAACAGGTCGCTTTTTATTCGGTACAAGCGAGGGCTTTTCGAGCTTCTCGCCCGATTATATAAAAGACAACCCCAGTAGCCAAGCAATTTGTTTTACCGATTTTAAACTGTTCAATAAATCTGTTGTTGTGAATAAAGGCGATTTCCTGAAACAGGATAGCTCTCTTACCAAAACGATTGTTCTCAAATACAACCAATCATCGTTTAGTATCGAGTTTGTCGCCCTGAACTTTATTCAAGGCTCCAAGAGCCAGTACGCGTACAGACTAAAAGGTCTGGAAAATGAGTGGAACATTGTAAGCCATCAGAATTCGGCAAGCTACAATTACCTAAAACCCGGGAAATATACTTTTGAGGTAAAAGGCTCTAACAACGACGGCGTGTGGAACGAAACACCTGCAAGACTACAGATTGAAATACGCCCTCCGTTTTGGCAAACTACTTGGGCTTATGCTGTTTATCTTTTGCTTTGTGTCACAATTATTTACGTGTACGTACGCTATCGTGTCGAAAAGGCGAAACAAGACCATATTTTGGAATTAAACCAAATGAAATTGCAGTTTTTTGCCAATATTTCGCACGAACTTAGAACCCCACTCACCCTGATTCTTTCGCCCGTTGAAAACATGATTGCCAGTTCAAAAATCAGCAAAGATATTGCAGATCAGCTCCAAATGGTCTATAAGAACGCCTCCCGACTGTTCTCGCTTGTAAACGAGATTATGGATTTTACGAAAATAGAGGCATCTAAACTCGAACTCTCTGTACAAAGTGGCGATGTGGTGATATTCACCCGCGAGCTTACAGATTATTTTCGCGATGAGGCACTTCGCAGAAATATTCAGCTTCAAATACAAGTAACGCCTTCGAGTATAGAACTTTGGGCAGACTGGATGCACTACGAAAAGATACTTTTCAACCTGTTGTCGAATGCCATGAAATTTACTCCAGACAATGGTGCTATTTTGG
>JBDKHP010000345.1:0-3669 GCA_039797645.1 Bacteroidota bacterium | reverse complement strand
CCAACGATTCACACTTTCAATTTCAACAGCCCCGTGGGTGCTTGCCCCAGTTGCGAAGGGTATGGCAAAATCATTGGGATAGACCCCGATTTGGTGGTGCCGAACAAGAACCTTTCTGTGTATGAAGACGCAGTGGCTTGCTGGAAAGGCGAAAAACTGAGCGACTGGAAGCGTGCTTTTGTGCTAAATGTGGCCAAACTCGATTTCCCTATACACAAGCCTTACTACAAACTTTCGGCTGCCGAAAAGCAGTTACTGTGGAAGGGTGCACGAAACGTGCAAGGCATCGATGCTTTTTTCGAAATGCTCGATTCCGACAAGCATAAAATTCAAAACAGGGTAATGTTGGCACGCTATCGCGGCAAGACGCTCTGTACTACTTGCCAAGGTACACGTTTAAAACCCGAAGCCTCGTACGTGAAGGTCGGCAACAAAACGGTGAGCGAAATGGTCGATTTGCCACTGTGGGATATTCAAGTGTTTTTTGAACAACTTGTGCTTGATGAGTTCGACGAGAAAATTGCAAAACGCATTTTAATAGAGATTCGTTCCCGACTGAAATTTCTTTGCGAAGTGGGTTTGGGGTATTTAACCCTAAATCGGTTGTCGTCGTCGCTATCGGGTGGCGAGTCGCAGCGTATCAATTTGGCAACTTCCCTCGGTAGCAGCTTGGTTGGTTCGCTTTATATTCTCGACGAACCCAGTATTGGGCTGCATTCGCGCGATACCGAACGGCTGATTAGCGTACTTAAAGGGCTGAAAAGTTTGGGCAACACGGTATTGGTGGTAGAACACGACGAAGATATTATGCTTGCTGCCGACACAATTATCGACATCGGCCCTCATGCTGGCCGTTTGGGTGGCGAGCTGGTTTTCCAAGGCAACCATGCTGCTATTTTCGTTTCCGAGACGAGTCTTACGGGCAAGTACCTCAGCAAACGGATGGAGATAGCAATACCTGCCACGCGTAGAGCTTGGAAACATTCCGTATCTATAAAAGGTGCGTATTTACACAACCTCAAAAATATCGACGTCGAATTTCCCCTCAGCGTGCTTACTGCGATTACGGGCGTAAGCGGTTCGGGCAAAAGTTCCCTAGTGCGCGACATTGTGTACCAAGCACTGCTGAACCATGTGTCTGATAGTGGCAAAAACACGAAGGATTTTGTGGAAATTTCGGGTTCTTTGGATAGAATTGGGCATGTCGAATTTGTAGATCAGAATCCCATTGGGCGTTCATCTCGTTCCAACCCCGTTACCTATATAAAAGCCTACGATGAAATCCGCAAATTATTCTCAGACCAGCAGGCAGCCATCATCAACGGTTTTAAACCCGCTCATTTTTCGTTCAACGTAGAAGGTGGCCGTTGCGAGGAATGCCAAGGCGATGGCGAAATAAAAATCGAGATGCAATTTATGGCCGATGTGCATCTACTTTGCGAAAGTTGCGGAGGCAAACGTTTCAAAGACGAAGTCCTGGAAGTTTTGTACCAAGGCAAGAGCATTTTCGATGTTCTCGAACTCACAGTAGATGAATCCATTACATTCTTCGGAAACCAAAAAGGCAATACCGAGCAGAAAATTGTGAACAAACTCAACACGCTTGCCGACGTCGGTCTTGGCTACGTGAAACTCGGCCAATCGTCTAGCACATTGAGTGGTGGCGAAAGCCAACGTATTAAACTGGCTTCGTTCCTCACCAAAGAACGTTCAGATTTGTCCACTGTTTTCATTTTCGACGAACCTACCACAGGTTTACATTTCCACGACATCAACAAATTGCTGGCAGCATTTCAGGCGCTCATCAACCGGGGCAACAGTATATTTGTCATTGAGCACAATCTCGACGTCGTAAAATGTGCCGATTGGGTGATAGATCTCGGCCCAGAGGGCGGCCAAGCTGGTGGCAATCTGGTATTTGCAGGCACACCCGAAGATCTTATTAAATGCCCCAGTTCCTATACCGCACATTACCTGAAAGACAAACTAAAGTCGTAAGCCAAACAGATTGCGACCCAACACAAACATTAAATTGTTAAATAAATGAAGCTAACCCAATTTTCTGAAGAAGAACAAATCTTCCTAAAGAAGCTTGACACCGATAAATTTGAGCAAATTTTACCCGCGCTCAAGCAAATTGAAGAATCTGGCAAACCAGAATACCTGCCTATTCTCTTCGATCTTAAACTCAATTCGCAAATAGACCTCGTGCAACGCGAACTCAATGCGCTCTTCATTGGGCTGAAAGTACAAGCTGCCGCAGATCTGATTATGAGCGCAGTAGCCGACCCGCTATATGCCGAGATCAAGAGCTTTCTCATTTCCTTGGCATGGCAAACCAGTTTAGATTTTAGCGATTACTTCGACGAATTCGTCCGAATTTTCGTCTCAGAACCCGATTTTATGGTCGCATTCGAGGCCTACACCGTTATCGAAAACATGGATCACCACTACGCCAAATTCGATTTGCCGCATCTGGTTGCCGTGCTCAAAGAGGAAAGCCTCAGCATCCATGCCGACAAAAAGGAACTCATCGTAGAGCTGATTCACAAATTTCAGGACATCATCGAGAACGGCTTCCCCGAAGAATAGACAACGCTTTTTGCAAACCCCACAATCTAGTGTCGCATCACCATGTTGAAAAATAAAATTAAGAACCAAGAAAAAGGCATTTTGCTTTACGGACTCACCCCCCCGAAAGTCAACAACACCGAAGAACGTATCCGCGAAATTGCCGCCAAACAACTGCAACGCATACAAGCCCTCGATATCGATGGGCTCGTTCTTTACGATATTCAGGACGAAAAAGACAGAACCGACAAAGAACGTCCGTTCCCTTTTTTGCAGACCGTAGATTCCTACACTTACAGTCGTAAGTATCTGAAAGACCTCGACTTACCCATGATAACCTACAAATGTGCGGGCAAATACACACCCGCCGACATGAAATCGTGGCTCGAACAAACGCGAGCACACGAGAGCTTCGCCGTATTTGTAGGCATCGCCACCGACGACCAACAAGTCCGCACTTCGCTCCCCGAAGCCTACAAACTCAAAGCCGACACCAACCCGAACCTTATGCTCGGCGGCGTGACGATTCCCGAACGACACGGCATTCTCAAAGACGAACACCTCCGCGTATTCGGCAAACAACAGAGCGGTTGCGAATTTTTTGTGTCCCAAGCTGTGTATAACGTGCAGGCATCCAAAGACTTCCTTTCCGATTACTATTACCACGGCCAGCAACACGGACTCAAATACGCGCCCATAATTTTCACGCTCACCCCATGCGGCTCGCTCAAAACCCTACAATTTATGGACTGGTTGGGCATAAGCGTACCCCGTTGGCTGGAAAACGACCTGCAACACTCGCACGACATTCTGCAAAAATCTGTAGAAACCTGCAAAAACATCGCCGCCGAACTCATCGACTTTGCCACCGAAAAGCAAATCCCCATCGGTTTCAACATCGAAAGCGTAGCCATTCGCCGCGAAGAAATCGAAGCTTCCGAGCAGCTTACACACCAAGTAGGGAAGCTTTTGGGTCGGTAAATAGAGTCTGTTTTTTTAGTTGAGGTCAAGGCGGATTGGATTTTTTAAAGCGGAGTTTACTACTTGTAAATGAGCATTTAAAAAATTCGATCCAACGCAGAGATCGACTAAAAAAAC
>JBDKHP010000344.1:0-3061 GCA_039797645.1 Bacteroidota bacterium | reverse complement strand
CTTTAGGTTTCAGCACGAAACCTATTGGAGCGAAGAAGTACCCGATACCTACGCCCGTGCTGTAGGAGCTAACGGTAAACGCGGCATGATTGTCGATCTGAAATCCACAAACCCAAGCAATTGGGAAACCGATACGCGCCCCCCCATGGCCGATTTGGCCGACGCCATAATCTACGAAGCCCACGTAAGAGACCTCACCATCTCGCCAAGTTCAGGGGTAGAAACCAAAGGGAAATTCCTAGGCCTTGCCCAAACAAACACCCGCAGCCCCCAAGACGAAAAAACAGGACTCGACCATATCAAGGAATTGGGAATTACACACTTACACCTATTGCCAATCTACAATTTCATGTCCGTTGACGAAACCGCAGCAGACGGCACACAATACAACTGGGGCTACGACCCCCAGCACTACAACGCCCTAGAAGGCTGGTACGCCACCGATCCCCACAAAGGAAACACCAGCATCCGCGAATTCAAGCAACTCGTACACACCCTCCACAAAGCCGGAATCCGGGTGGTAATGGACGTGGTGTACAACCACACTGGCTACACCCGCGAGTCGGTATTCGAGCAATCCGCACCAGGTTATTTTTACCGATTTGCCCCCAACGGAACATTCTCCAACGCCTCTGGTTGTGGCAATGAAATCGCATCAGAGCGTCCCATGGTGCGCCAATACATCATAGATTCAATACGTTATTGGGCAAAAGAATACCACCTCGACGGCTTTCGTTTCGACCTGATGGGCATTCTCGACATCGAAACCATGAACCAAATACGCGCCGAACTCGACACCATAGACCCAACCATACTCATCTACGGCGAAGGCTGGACAGGCGGCCTCTCGCCCTACCCCGACAACCTACGCGCCATGAAATACAACACCATGGAGCTACAACGCATCGGCTCGTTCAGCGACGACTACCGCGACGCAATTAAAGGCCACTGGTCTAGCGAATACGAACGCGGTTTTGCCAGCGGACAAATGGGCTACGAAGAAAGCATCAAATTCGGTGTCGTAGGCGCAACCATACACCCACAGATAAACTACAACTGGGTAAACTACTCCAAGCAACCATGGTCCCCCTGCCCTTCGCAAACCGTAAACTACGTATCTTGCCACGACAACCATACCCTCTGGGACAAGCTAAGCCTTTCTGTACCAGAAGCCAGCATCGACGACCGACTCAAAATGCAGAAATTAGCCCTCGCCATGGTACTCACCTCACAAGGACTACCCCTGTTACATTCGGGCGTAGAAATGGCACGCACCAAGCACAACTCACACAACTCATACAACCAGCCCGACGCCATCAATCAGATCGACTGGCTCCAGAAATCGCGCTATAAAGGGCTATTTAATTACGTAAAATCGCTCATATCCCTTCGCAAAAGCCACCCCGCATTCCGAATGCGTAGCACCGAAGCAGTAGCCAAACACCTCGAATTCCTCCCCTCGCAATGGGCACTCCTCGTAGGTTTCCTCATAAAAAACCACGCAAACAACGACCCTTGGGACAAAATCCTAGTAATCTACAACGGCTCCAAACAAGAACAAGCCATACAAATACCCGAGGGCGAATGGGTAATTGTAGCCAACCGCAACACCGTGGACAATCGCGGAATCGATTTAATAGCAGGCCCAAATCTCAAAATACAAGCCATCTCCACCCTCATCCTTGTAGATAAAGAAAGCTTTTACGACACAATGTAAACCACCCGAATACAAAAAGAAAAGAAAAAAATAAAGATAAGGAGCTGTAGCCCAACAAAGTTTGTAAAGGCTGCTGCCGGCTATCCGCTTGTAGTCCTCGCTGGAGGGTACGACATCAATAGGCCACCCTTGTATTGCAATCCAAGCCTTTCATAAACTGAAACATCCGTTCGCCAGCTGTGGGCTACCGCTACTATCCGGGCTAGGCCGATCGGCAGCACCCTTTGTAACGCCGTAGGTTCGCTGGGCAAGCCCTTTCAGTTGGCCTGCGGCCATGTGGCGTTATGCGATACACCAAGCCTACGGCTTGCCCACAACTAGCAACAACCAACCCTCCAAAAATGTCGCTGAGTAAAAAAAGCAGCCTTTTCAGAATCCTTAATAATCGCACTGAACAGGTCGCCTCAAACTCACTTCAGTGAACCGCCCCGTATAGAACCATAATTTTTGTGAATATATAACGGAAATGTGTTGGCGGCGGTGGCATGGGTGGCTTGTGGAATGTAGTGGGCGAAGCCCACGAAACGTAGCAAGCTGCCCAAGCCACTGACCGCTAAGTGCTATGTTATAGCCATATAATTATCCGTTTATCAAATCAATATCTTGTTTTGTAAGTTTGTAAATCTTATTAACAAACGTGTTTAATTCATTTTCTTGTTTTATTGTTTCCTTCGCCTGATTTTTTAATTCAGAAATTGTATTTACTAAGTCAATTATTTTTTGTTGTTCTTTTGACGTTGCTTTTGGGATTGGAAATTCTCTAAATTTTTCTACTCCAATATCAACGCCAACTCCACGCTTTTTACCGTTGTTTGTGAACCAATATTTGCCAAAATTGGAATTTAACAATCCTAACAGAAATTTAATATCAAAATTTTCATCCTGTTGCCAAATAACAGAAAACGAAAAACCTACATAGTAAGAATTATCATCATACACAAATTCCGGTTCTTTAAACATTCCTTTGCAAATTAATTTAGGCTGTTCAAATGGATTAGTTTTTGACGACCTATCTCTATGAATACCATAAGGTTTGTTTGAAGATGTAATATAATCTGTGTATTTGTCAAGATGTTTTTTTAGGTTTGGAAATTCATTTTTTGCAATTTTGTCTCGGGTTATTTTATCGGAAAATATTAAATATTGTCCATTCCAATCTATTTTATACTTTGAAGTATCTGATGTGTTTAAGTATTTTTTAATAACTTGATTCTCTTTGGCGGTAAGTTTTAAATTTGTCAATTCTTCTTCGTTAATAATGAAGACCCCAATTTTTTTATCAATTTTATCGGGTGCTTCAACAACTCCTTGCGAAATGTTAAATAAATTACCTAAATTGTCATA
>JBDKHP010000343.1:0-3521 GCA_039797645.1 Bacteroidota bacterium | reverse complement strand
GTTCTTGCAGTACTCATTCGCTATCAGATACCCTCAAAGCACCAAAGGTGCGCAATAACTAGCCTTGGGTGAAGCCCAAGGTACAAGCCGACAAGGTACATCACTAAGCCCCAAAGGGGCGAAATAAATCCGTCAACACAATTGATTTTGAATCTATTACGCCCCTTTGGGGCTTTACAAATCTTTTCACAGGCCTTACAGCCTGTGCTATTTATTACGCACCTTTGGTGCTATCAAGCAATAATGATAGGGTAATTCTAGCGTAGTACCCGTTCTTTTAAGTTGTGAATATACCGAGGAAAATATCACTGAAATACAGACCCATACATTACTTTATCCTTAACTTAATGACATTGGCCCGTTAGGGCGGGGTGGGTGCAGAAAGTAGCGCAAACATCAGAAGTTAAGCATGTTGCAAAAAACGCGAGTAGCGAATAACGGCACCCTAAGAAATCGGCAATTAAACAAACG
The DNA here is from genome assembly GCA_039797645.1 of Bacteroidota bacterium. Classification (GTDB taxonomy): domain Bacteria; phylum Bacteroidota; class Bacteroidia; order Bacteroidales; family JBDKHP01; genus JBDKHP01. The sequence continues at coordinate 3,050 of JBDKHP010000343.1, read as the reverse complement.
GTACAGCCGAGACTTGTCCTTATGGGTGCGTGTCTGCAATTTTATAGGCTTGTTCCCAATCTGGGAAATTCGGGGCGCGACCTGGAGTCGTACTCCGAATTGGCGAATGAGGCGGAGGTGCCACATGGCCGTAGGCCAAGGTAAAGTGCTTGCCCAGAGAACCTAGGGCGTTACAAATGTAGCTGCCGACCGAACTAGCCCGGATCGCGGCAAGTAGCCCACAGCACGCGCGGAGTGGCCTTTTGTACAGTGGTTCAATTGAAATGCTTAGGCAGCCAACTGACACGGTACCCGTTGCGAGGACTACAGCCAAGAGCCGGTAGCCGCCTTTACAAATATTGTTGGGCTACAGCTCCTTATCTTTATTTTTATTTTTTTCGTTGGCTTTGGCGGAATGCGGTGAATGGTGTTGGGTGTAAAGTGCTTTGAAATGAAGTGCTTGTGTGTTTTGGTAAATTGAAAGGCAATGGTGTTGGTTTTCGATTACCTTTGTGGATACATTTACTTAGTTTGTGGAATGAAATTATCTGTGATTATACCGACTTTCAACCGTTTGGAGTTGTTGCAAGAAACGCTGGAATGTGTGTTTGGGCAAACTCGACCTGCAGACGAGATTATTGTGGTGGACGACCACTCGACGGATGATACTTACGAGTTTCTGATTGCGGAGCTTGCTGGTAAGGTGATAGCGATTAAATGTAAGGGAAAAGGGCCTGGGGCTGCGCGAAATACGGGTTTGCAGGCTGCTACGGGCGATTTAATAAAGTTTTTCGATTCGGACGACTTAATGACGCGCAATCTGTTTGAGGTGCAGACAGCATTTTTGGAGAATTCGGGGGAGTCGTTGGTGTATTCGCCTTATGTGCATTTCTCGATGGAGAATGGGGTAATGACGCAACGGGATGTGATTTTGCAATATCGGCCGATTCCCAAGGATGTGTCGTTGCGGGATTGTGTGTCGCGTGGGTTTTCGACGATTATTCCGTCGATGATGTTTCGTGCAGATTTTTTGAAACAAGTTGGTCAGTGGCGAATTGATCTTTCGTCGTATGAAGATTGGGATTTTTTGTGGCGTGTAGCTTCGTTGGTTCCAAACCCTGCGCATACGGATGCGTGTATGGTTTTTTATCGGATTCATGGCTTGCAAACTTCGATTTTGGGTGTCTCGAATACCCGAAAAGCTTATGATAAACTGCAATGCTTGGAACAAATTCTTGTGACGCCTAATTTGTCGTGGCGGGAAAGGACTCGATTAAAAGCGGAATTGTATAAGACGCGCAAGTTGGTGGATCGTAATCCGAGTCTGAGTTTGTTTATGGAGTTTGTACTTATGCTTCGTAGAATGAAAAGTAAACGCGAGCGTTTGCATACGGGTACCGACTGGGAAATTATGTATGGCGTTGAAAAGAATAACGCTGTGTATGAGAATTTTGTGTCGCTTTTGTAATTTGTGATTTTTTGTGATTTCGCTTCCGAATATTTTTTTGTTTAACCCCACGGGCGATATGGCGCTTGCCAACGGCTCGGAATTTTATCATGCCCCCAAAAACTTGTTGGCTTTTGAACAGGCTCTTGGGGCTGCGCCTGCCTTTCTGGCGAAACTCAAAGATGTGGTTTTGGTGAAGGAGTTGCCCTCGTTGCAATTTCTCGATTTCTGGGCAAAACATGGCTTGGAATTGTGTCGGTTTGTGCAATTTGGAGATTCTCTGGCAAATTCGTCGCTTCTGACCGAACAATTGGAAGCCTTACGCCCTTGGAGCTGGAATAAATCGTCGCACCGCTTGTTGCATCCGCTTAAAAGTTTGTGTAATAAGAGTTTCCGAGAATCACCGCTGATGGCATGGCGCGAAGACTTGCGCCAATGGAGTAGCCGCGAACAGCTTGTGAATTTGTGGCCTTCTCTCTGGCAAGTGCTTCCGCACGAGTGGCTAGTAGCAGAATCGGATATTCCGATCGTGGCAAAATCTGGGGAAGAGATTGAGGCTTTGTTGGCAGACTGGCAACAAATGGTGCTGAAATCGCCGTGGAGTTCGTCGGGACGGGGTGTGCAAATGGTGCGAAAATCGGTACTCGATGTGTCGCGTATGCAATGGATACAGAGTGTGTTGCGGGCACAAGGCGTTGTGATGGTGGAGCGTTTGTTCGATAAAATTGCGGATTTTTCGATTCAGTTTGCGGTGACAGATACCGAAGTGAAGTGTCTGGGGGTGAGTCGGTTCACGACCAACACGAACGGCGGTTACCTTGGGAACGATGTCGGGGTTTTCCCGCAAACGGACTACTGGTTGTGGCTCGAAGATAAACTTGATATGTTGTGCGAAGCGGTGTCTGAGACCCTACGCGCTGCGGGCGTGTGCGCAGTGTATCGTGGGGCTTTGGGTGTCGATATGATGTGCGTACGTGCTGCCGATGGTAAATTCAGGATTCATCCGTTGGTGGAGTTGAACCTTCGGCCTACGATGGGATTGGTGGCGCTGGAACTGGAACGCTTGCTCGAACCGGGTGTTGGGGGGTGTTTGTCGATGTACTTCGACCCCAAACTGAGCTTCGGTGCTTTTTGTGAAGCTGCTGATTGGCAAGGTGCAAGAAGCGCAACGGGTGGTTTGCTGTCGGGTATTTTCCCGCTTTCAGCCCCGAGTGAGAGTCCGTTTGGTTTGTATCTGAAACTCTAATATTCACTGCGCCCTACTTTTTTTGCCACTGCTTGTAGGCTGCTTCTGAGCAATTTACGTGTCGTACGTAAGGGGCTACTCACCAAATACACACCCAATACCACCAAAGAAGCGGCTGCAAAATGAATGACACTTGGGCTGTCGGTACCAAAACTCACCGCCCACAAACTGGCAATAATGGGCTGTGCGTTGATATACGTACTCACCACGGTGGGGCTTGAGTATTTTATGCCGTAGTTGTTGAGCAAATAAGTGAGTACCGTGGCTCCGATTATCACATAGCCTATAGCCCAATAGGTTTGTGCAGAGTAACTTGCGTAATTAATCGCTTGCATTTCCGACCAACCGAACAAACTGACGGGAATTACTGAAATCGTA
>JBDKHP010000342.1:0-3366 GCA_039797645.1 Bacteroidota bacterium | reverse complement strand
CGAATACGTATTCGCCACCCTTTTTGTACCGGTCTATTAGCGACGATTATAGCTGTGCGTCGGGTACGTATTTGAACTTGGCACTCGAAGTACTCAAAACAAAAGGTGTACCGCCGTTTTCGGCTTACAATGTGATGTGTGCCGATGCTACGATTCCGCAGGGTTTGGAGGCGAAGGCTACGAACAATAAAATTAAAGATTATGCGCGTTTGTTCTCCTTGGAACACGATAATGCGTTTAAGATTCAGGCAACAAAAAAGTCCTTGTCGGAGGGGAAGCCCGTGGTTATTGGTATGATGCTGCCCGAATCGTTCTTTACTGTAAGGGGTTTGTGGCGGCCTACTGAAGATCCTAGCGTTCCGGCTGGTGGCCACGCTATGTGTGTAATTGGCTACGACGACAACCAAGATGGCGGCGTGTTCGAGATTATGAATTCATGGGGTACTGAATGGGGAAACGGTGGTTTCTTTACGGTGGGATACGAGGACTATGCCAATTTCACCAAGTACGGCTACGAAATGTTTGAGTATCCGAAACGCGAACCTGATAACTTCGACTTGTCGGGTTCAGTGAAGTTGATTCTGGGCGATGGTACGGAAATGGGTGTACGATACGATGGTCAGTTGTATCAGAATCGTAGGTCGTATCCATCGGGTACGTTTTTCCGGATCATGATTTCTAACAACGAACCAGCGTATGTATATGCTTTTGGTACGGATGCCACGCAGGCGACTTTCCAGATTTTCCCCCACGATAAGTACGTAAGTGCCGCGCTTACCTACAAGAAAAACGATGTGGCAATTCCAGACGAAGAACATTTTATACAGACCGACAACACCGTGGGTAAGGATTATTTGTTTGTGTTGTATTCAAACAAAGCACTCGACCTGGATGCCGTGCGCCGACGTTTTGAAGAAGCGCAAGGCTCCGCCCAGCAGAAATTGCAACTCGCACTTGGTAGCGATATGGTTAGCAAAAACGATGTAGAGTTTATTGAAGGTGTCATGAAGTTTCGAGCCAAAAGTAATGGCCGCTCAGTGGTGGCGATTACCGTTGTAACAGAGCATACGTACTAAGATCTGAATCGCATATAGAAAAGCCTCTTGCAGAGTAAGCAAGAGGCTTTTTGTGTTTTCAGACCTTGAAACGCCAAGCGTCTATGTTGTATTTTTGCAGTCGTGTGCCAAGCATACGCTCAGTGATATTCAGGTAGTTGGCCGCTTGAGTTACATTGCCTTTAGTACTCGTGAGGGCTTCGCGAATAAGTTGTTTTTCTAGGCGTTCTACAGCAGGTTGCAGCCCGTCGGTATTGGCAGTGTTGGAAGAGTCAGCCGTTTGGAGTGTCGGCGGAAGGTTGTAACTATGCACCACTTCGTCGGCGGTTAGAATGCAGGCACGTTCTATAACATTCTCCAATTCACGTACATTGCCTGGCCAAGAATATACCATGAGCATATTAATTGCCGAAGTTGTGATGCGCTTGATATGGGTTTTGTTGCGTTTATTGAACTTCTCGATGAAGTGATCTACCAATAGAGGAATGTCGTCGCGGCGATCCCGTAGTGGGGGCGCAAAAATTGGGAACACATTGATGCGGTAGAAAAAATCTTCGCGCACCAGTCCTTTCTGAATCAACTCTTCGAGGTTTCGGTTCGTAGCCGCTACAATACGAATATCCACCTTGATGGTTTCAGAACCACCCAAACGCTCGAACTCATGTTCCTGAAGGATACGTAGCAGCTTCACTTGGGTCTGAAGCGGCAAATCACCAATTTCGTCGAGGAAAATCGTTCCCGTATTGGCAAGCTCAAAACGCCCAATTCGGCGAGAGTCAGCCCCCGTAAAAGCACCTTTCTCATGGCCAAAAAGCTCACTTTCTATCAGCGAATCCGGAAGGGCTGAACAGTTTACCTTAATAAGCGGCTTCTCTGCCCGAGGGCTTGCTTTGTGAATTGCTTCGGCAAAAAGCTCCTTCCCGATACCACTTTCCCCGCGAATAAGCACAGTACTGTTCGTACGGCCCACCATTTTCACCAATTGTAGCACATCCAAAATTTTGGCACTGTTGCCGACAATATTGACAGACCGTTTGCTCGACTCAAGCTCCTCTTGCAACTCCTTGTTTTTCAGCTTCAAAAGTTCCAGTTCCTCCGACTTATCCTGCCGATTCCTCGCCGTTTTCGTCACCATAGAGCCAATTATCGACAGCAGCCGAATATCTTCCTCGTAACTGATTTCGGGGTTGAAAACCCGGATAACACTCAGCGCACCCGCCACCCGTTGATTCTCGATAAGCGGCACACAAATAAGCGAAAGCTCTGCCCCATCTTTGGTAAGTTCGCCGCGAGTTTTGTTCATAAACAACTGCGACTTAGATATTTCCGAAATCACCACAGGCCGTTGCATCTCAACCACACGCCCAATTACACCCTCACCAAACTGATACTTACCACGCGCCTGTTCGCTTGAAGTCATCCCATAAGCATCCTCTATGAAGATACTGTTAGAGTGTCGGTTCCAGATTGTGAAGAAGCTTTTTTCAGCTGAAAGATGCTCCGTAACCAACTTTAAAATTCCACGTAAATCGTTGCGAATCTCGCGGCTGCTGATAAGGCGTTGACTCACTTCAAAAAGCAACACCATTTCTTTTAGCCCATAGCAGCCGTCATCAGATTTTCTACATTCAACCCTCATAAGCATTCACCCCCTATTTGATTTGCATTCTGCTACAAAATTAGCTAATATTTTAGCACTACCCCTATTTATAATAGAGCATAAATATGTTTTACAATATATTTTTGACACTTTGTCATATTGAGAATAATTTTATAAAGAAGCGTGAATTGCTAGTTTTCTTGTTATTAAGATAGCCAATAATAAAAATAAAGCTTAGGAGCGGTAACGAAACATTACTTATATACGGCTGCTGCCGGCTATCCGCTTGTAGTCCTCGCGTTCGGGTACGAAATCAACTGGAATCATTTGTATTTCAAACGAATAGCATCAGTTTGCTGCCGCCGCATCACACCGCTGTGGGCTACCGCTACTATCCGGGCTAGACCGATCGGCAGCACCGTTTGTAACGCCGTAGGTACGTTGGGCCAACACTTTCTTTGGCCTACGGCCATGGGGCGACCGTAACATCGTGAATTCCCAAGAGGTAAGTAGGGGGAGTCTAGCGTAAAGCAGTTCAATATTATAATCTAACTGGCAGACTCTTAATATATTTGCTAAATTATTTTGCCTAAGTAGAGTCTGTTTTTTTAGTCGATCTCTGCGTTGGATCGAATTTTTTAAATGCTCATTTACAAGTAGTAAACTCCGCTTTAAAAAATCCAATCCGCCTTGACCTCAACTAAAAAAACA
>JBDKHP010000341.1:0-3418 GCA_039797645.1 Bacteroidota bacterium | reverse complement strand
AGGTTTATATTGAAACCTACGGTTGCCAGATGAATGTTGCAGATAGCGAAGTGGTGCTTACCATACTCAACCAAGCTGGGTATTCGCCTGTGGAAGATTATAAAAAGGCAGACGTTATCCTTATTAACACCTGCTCTATACGCGACAACGCCGAACAACGTGTTTTCAATCGCCTCAATGTATTCAAGAGTTATAAGCGCAAACACAAGCCCACTATGCTCATTGGCATAATCGGTTGTATGGCCGAACGCCTTAAAGACGAGCTATTGGAACGTGAAAAACTTGTCGATATAGTTGTAGGTCCCGATGCTTACCGCGATTTGCCAAACCTCGTTGCCAAAGCAGGATCCGGACAAAAAGCCATAAACGTACTTCTCTCGCGTGAAGAAACTTACGCCGACATTAGCCCCGTACGAATTGGCGACAATAAAATATCGGCATTTGTGTCAATTATGCGTGGCTGCGATAAAATGTGTGCCTACTGCGTAGTGCCATTCACGCGTGGCCGCGAAAGAAGTCGTGCTCCAGAAAGCATCCTTTCTGAGGTACAGGACCTCATCGACGGAGGGTACAAGGAAGTTACACTCTTGGGGCAAAACGTCGATTCCTACAAATGGACTGTTCAAGGCAGCGATACCATCGTGAATTTCGCCCAGCTTTTGGAGCAAGTTGCCGTATTAGACCCCACTTTGCGTATTCGTTTCTCTACCTCCTACCCTACTGACATGACAAACGAGGTGCTACACGTAATGGCAGCCCACAGAAACATTTGCAAAGCGATACACCTACCTGTGCAAGCAGGCAGTACACGGATGCTCAACCAGATGCGCCGCCAATACACACGCGAGAGTTACATGGAAAGGATTCAGGCTATTCGGCAAATACTCCCTGAATGCGCTATTAGTACCGACATTATCACTGGTTTTGCTGGAGAAACAGACGACGATCATGCCCAAACAATTTCAATGATGGAGTGGGTAGGTTATGAGTTTGCCTATATGTTTAAGTATTCCGAACGCGACAACACTTTTGCACAACGCCAACTACCAGACGATGTACCCGATGAAATAAAGACCGCACGTCTTGAAGAAGTTATTGCCGTACAACAAAAAGTAGCTGAATTAAGCAACCAAAAAGACATCGGCAAAACTTTTGAAGTTCTTGTTGAAGGTATTTCAAAACGTTCGCACGAACATTTATACGGCAGAACTTCACAAAATAAAGTACTTGTTTTTCCTAAACAGCTAGGAATTGAGGCTGGAACATATGTCGATGTAATCGTTACAAGCTGCACTACGGCAACCTTGTTAGGCAAAATGGTGTAAAACCGACACTTAGCTTTTTTTAGAGCCTTACACGAGCTTGCAAATGCCGTGTTAAGGCTCTTTTTTTAAGCAAAATACCGATACAAAAAAAAAAATTTAATCATGGCTAACAACCTCATTAATATAAAATTACAAACACATTGTCAGACAATGTAAGACAATAATCTCCCATCCTGTTTTTTCGTAAGTTATTGTAAGTGGAAATATTTTACTATCCAAGTTTCCTACCCTATCTTCGCATAGCAGTTGAGAAAGAGAGAACGGCAATGCAAATTGCAATGAAGCAGAAAGACTCATATTGTAAAGATAGTTTAGGTTAATTGGTTGATTGGTTAAACGGAGAGCAGCGGGGGGTTGCTCTCCGATTTAAACCACAAAAGCAGAAATTTGATTATAAAATATAGAATTCTGAAAACATAAATAACACGCTTCAGAATTTACGAAGATCTTACATGATTGGATAGTTTAGGTTAATAATGGGTGATTGAAAAAAGGGAATAACAGCGGTTATTACCCTTTTTTTTTGTGCCATAGCCACAGATGCAGACCTGTATAGTATTCACAACAAACACATTACAGTTTATTTTGATCTTAAATACCCGACAAATCTGGTATGGGTACACACTCCCACATACCGCCCACAACGCAAGCACGCGTCTGTGCGATGTAAAACAGCCCGTAAAAAAAAGGCAACACAAAGAAACAAAACATCGCTTCATGCTACCTTTAGTAAACAAAAAAAGGTTCAACTAGGGTTGAATCGTAACCACAATCCGTTTATAGCCCGACAATTGGGGTTCGCCCTTGTCCGTAACTTTCAGAATAAAATGTGCAGTTTCCACCTTATCTACCTTTGGTGCAACGATATAAATACCATGTGAATTCTCAGGTTCACCCACTTTTATAGGCTTAGAATAACTCCCCGCCTCGGGGTAATTAAACCAAAAGAAACTAAAGCTGTCCCCATCTGGGTCCGTCGTACCCGCCGCGTCCACAGAAAAACCTTGGCCAGATTTTACCGTAATCTGTTCGGGCTTGTTCAGAACAATCACAGGCGCGTGATTCGCCTCCGCGTACGATTTAGTACACCAAAGCATACGTGCCGCAAAATCATTCTGAAAATCGTCTCGCCAGCGCCACAACGAAGCTTGGTTCGTATTAAAAAAAACCGAATCCGTTTTAACAGCCCTACCATATTCACTACCAATCTGAAGCGCGAAATTATCCACCGCATTAGTCCATATTTTCCGCGTTTCAGCCTCAAAAGGCACACCCGAGTTTCCTCTTTTTTGTCCCGCAAAATCTGGCTTGTAAAGCAAGTATCTACCGCCCCAACCACCCCACTCTGGGTGTTCGGCATTGTTCAGTCCATTCGGAATTAGCGACAGAAAAGATGGCGTGTCGCCTTCCATTCCCCACGATACATCCGGATAGCTCGCACCCAAAGGGCCATGCCCCTGTTGAATATTCTTAGCCAACCACGACGTACTAATCGTTTTATTGTCGATCCCCTTTACAAACGAATTGATGCCAATCCAAGTAGAACTCCCATAATCATCGCCCGGACTCACAATATAAAACAAGTCCGCAAAATTATTCCGCATCCAAATGCCGCTATCGTCTTGGTCAGAAATCGCATATACACGAAGTTTAGCTATCAAGCGTTTTTGTTCCTTTTCTGGCATTGTCTGTTTAATTTTATACAACGCCTGAGCAAGCGTATTCGCCCCACCCCAAACCGAAATCCACAACGGACGCTCGTCGTTCTCTTGAAGTACTCTGATAATCCAGTCCGAACCCTCAGAATCTTGCGAACCTCCAACTCCAAGCATACCATATTTGGGCAAGCCCCGTTTAATCAAGGCAAGCATGGCCTCTACTTTAGGGTAAGCATCACTGTGGAGTACCAAATTCGAATGTACTTTGCCGTAGGCCGTCACCACATTTTTTATAGATTCGGGATTCACTTCAGTGCGATGCCAGCACGAAGTCGTAGCGATAATACCCTTAATATCAAGCTCATTTGAATAAAGTAATAGCCTAACCAGCGACTGCGTATCATCCGGATCGGCCTCGATGTCCGTAAGAATAAT
>JBDKHP010000340.1:0-3962 GCA_039797645.1 Bacteroidota bacterium | reverse complement strand
CTTCAGCCTCCGGAATCATGTGATGCGGAATACCATATTGTAAGAACTGGTTGTACACAATTGCACGAGCCGTTTCAATTCTTTCTGCATTGGTAATCTCAACACCAAACCGGGCAAAGATACTCTCGCGAATAATTTCCCAATTAAAAGAAGCAACATAATGTGTAAACGATTCGTCGAGTTCTTCAATTGTAAGATTCTCATTGCGTTGAACCAACCATCTTTTCAGGAAGTCAACCGGCAAATCGAGTTTTACATTTTCAGCAACCCACTCACGAAACTCCGAATACAGAATTCTGTCGGCCTCTGGCGCAAGCGTAGAAACGTAATACTCGTTTAATTTCGCGTAGAAACTATCTTCATCTACCACAACACCTTCGCCAAAAACTTTGTTGAAAAGTTCCTGATTCAATTCACCAGGCGTAAAACGCTCAATGCTTGCAATTGTATAAGAGAATGTATCTGAAATCGAATCAATAACCTCTGGCGTAACGCCCAATAAAGCAGCACGATCAGAATCGTTAGGGAAAGCAGTTTTCATATTGATCAAAACCACATCGCCCACTGTTTTTCCAGCAAAAGCAGCCAAAACAGCATCATCTTTTACAACCTGAAGTGCAACAAGTGCATTTTCTTGGTTGATACCACCTTCAAGAGCCGTACCGTCAGCAGCAAGTTCCACAAAAGTACCACGAAGATTTTCAGTAGCCTCAATAGATTCAACAGCCACAAATGTGCCATGCTCATTCCGAATTGAATCTACTAACTCTGCCTTTTTCATATCGTTAAAAGCAGGAACGAGTAAGTTGAACTTCAAATCTGAATTGATAAAGTTTTCAACTTTAGGGCTAAAACCAATTTCATATTTAACAACGAATTCGGTATCTGTTTCAAAATCCAACTTGTTGCCATGTTCGTAAGGAAGCGGCTCACCAAGTATTTCAATTTTTTCGTCTTGTATATAAGAACGAACTGCATTGTGAGCCAAATTAAAAACTTGTTCCACCAAAACCGACTTGCCGTACATTTTTTGAATCATGCCCATCGGTACATTACCTGCTCTAAAGCCCGGAATATTTGCTTTACGGCGGTAATCTTTCAACGATTTCGTTACAACTTCCTTATAATCTCCTTCTACAATCGAAACCGAAACGACTGCACTAAGCTCATCGATATTCTCTATGGTAACATTCATTTATACAAACATTTAGACGTTGGTTAAAAAAAAAACCGCCAAAAAATTTGGCGGTTTGTTTGTCTTAAGTGCGGATGAAGGGACTCGAACCCCCACGCCCGAAAGCACTAGATCCTAAGTCTAGCGCGGCTACCAATTACGCCACATCCGCTCTTTTGCTTTTCGCGCTGCAAAGATAGTGATGTTTTTCAATCATCCAAACAATCACAATATTTTTATCGAAAAATAATTACAAAATATAAACGCTAGAGTTTTAGATAATCCTCAAGTGTCTGAGACTTCATGTATTCCCTAAATTGAATCGTCATTTTCTTGGTAATATTATTCATAATACACTTGTCGAAACCACAGACTTGCTTGTCCAAGGGGCAAGACGAATCCACAATTTTGCCTTCAATAGACTCAAAAACATCTAAAAAACTTATTTCTTCGGGGTTGCGTTTCAACTTAAACCCACCTTTAGGTCCACGCGACGACTCCAAAAAATCGTCCTTAACCAAACGTTGCATAATTTTAGCGACGTGATGCTTCGACGAATGTGTCGCTTCAGCAATATGCAGCACATTGGTATTATTCTCATCCCGCGCAATGAGCACCATACCATGTAGCGCAATCGAAGCAGCTTCCGACAAGGTTACTATTTTAGCCATATCCTATTTTTTTATAGCATGAAATTCAAATATGGATATATCGAACAAGCCACCATCCCTGCTTTGTACATCGCTTCCGAACATATCACTGCAAAAATAAATAAAATAAATAGAATAAAGTAATCTAGTACTTAATTTATTTGTTTAATTTGAAGCATTTGCTTAAAACGAATCTAGCTCAATTTTATCCACACAATGGGTGAAAACAAATGGGTTAGGCTTTTTAAGTCCCTTAGAAAAAATGAAAAAAAATTAAAATAATGATAAGGAGCTGTAGCCCAACAATATTTGTAATGGCGGCTACCGGCTCTTAGCAGTAGTCCTCGCAACGGGTACGGCAACACTTGGCCGCCGTAGTTTTTCAATTGATCGGCAGCACGAACGGCCACTCCGCGCGTGCTGTGGGCTACTTGCCGCGATCCGGGCTAGTTCGGTCTGCTGCTCCGTTTGTAAGGCCGTAGGTTGGCTGGGCCAATCCTTTACTTTGGCCGATGGCCATGATACGAACAACCCGAATCATGGCCATCGGCCAACTGGCTAGGCTTGCCCCGCGTACCTACGGCTTGGGTTTGGAAAGTGGCGTACGGTCTAGCCCGGATAGTAGCGGTAGCCCACAGCTGGCGAACGTAAGTATCAGTTAATGATAGGGTTGGATTGAAAAACCATGCAGCCTACTGACGACGTACCCTCCAGCGAGGACTACAAGCGGATAGCCGGCAGCCGCCCTATTTTTGAAAAGTTTTGCTCCCGCTCCTTATCCTTATTTTTTTTCTCTCAGTTTTTTAATCGTACTGCTGGGCTTGCGTTGCTGGGCTATTGAATTCGGGTAGATGTCTGTTTTAATGATCGCTATAACCTTACTCCGATTACAAGTACGTCGTCTATCTGGTCCCGTGTGCCCTTCCATGAATCAAATTCAGTAACGATTAGCTGTTGTTGACGCTGCATATCGTAACTCTGGATGGTTTGTAAAAATTCCTTGAAACGTTTACGCATGTATTTTCGGTTGGTTTTTTCGCCAAATTGATCGGGGTATCCGTCGGAGAATACATATACTGTGTCGCCAGTTTGGTAGTTTATCGTGTGGTTGGTGAATTCGCGTTGCCCGCCTTGGTAAATTCCGATCGGCATTTTATCGGCTTTGTACATAAGGGCTTCTTCGTCATTTCGGTACAAGAGCAGTGGGTTGTTTGCGCCAGAAAATTGTACGGTATGGGATTGTTCGTCGATAATACATAGGGCCATATCCATGCCGTCTTGGCTTCCGCCAGCTTGGCCTGTTTGCTTGAGCGACGAGATGATTTGTGCGCGTAACTGCCCCAAAATGTCGGCGGCTGTCATTTCTGGATTTCTGGATACAATTTCGTTTAGAAAGGCAATGCCCAACATACTCAAGAACGCTCCCGGAACACCATGTCCGGTGCAATCGACGGCGGTGAAGAGGGTTCGGTTGCCCATTCGGCCTAGCCAGTAGTAGTCGCCGCTTACGATGTCGCGGGGTCTGAAAAAGACAAAATGCTCGGGTAGGTATTGTTCGAAGGTTTGTGTGGTGGGCATTACGGCAGTTTGTATGCGCTTTGCGTAGCGAATACTGTCCATAATATCGTTGTTTCTGGCTGCGAGTTCGTCGTTTTTCTGGGCGAGTTCCCAAGTCCGTTCGTTTACGGTTTGCTCTAGTTTAATCCGTTCGAGCCTGTGGTTGCGTTCGCGCCAAAGTATGAAACCATATATGCTTACTACAAGCAGCACAATCACGCTTAAAATAAACCACGGCGTTTGCCAAAATGGGGGCTCTATGGTAAACTGAATGCTGGATGGTACTGAATTCCAAGTGCCTTCGTGGTTTTTTGCGATTAGCTTGAATGTATAGGTTCCTGGCTTGAGATAGGGGTAATTCATCTCGGTTTGTTGGGTTTCTGCTTGCCATGTTGTGTCCAAGCCATCGAGCATGAACCGATAGCTTACACTCTCGGGGTTTGTGAGCCAAACTGCACTGTATGAGATATATACAGCGTGTTCTTTGTAACTCATTATGAGTTTGACACCACTGGGTGGAACGTCGCGGTCGCGAAGGTTTACGCGAAGATGGGCAATTCTGGTGAGTGGTTCGAGTTGTA
>JBDKHP010000339.1:0-4342 GCA_039797645.1 Bacteroidota bacterium | reverse complement strand
CAGCCGAATACAAAAGAGAAAAAAACAAGGATAAGAAGCTGAATGTCAACAGTATTTGTAAAGGCGGCTGCCGCCGTATATAAGTAATGTTTAACTCCCGCTCCTGATTTTTTTTGTTTTTTTTCCCTTGCTAGAGTGTTTGTATGTGTGGCGGCTTGGCTAAAATTGTTTTGGTGTTCGTCATTAATTCGTAAGTTTGTCTCTTATCCTAATCTGAATCAGAAATCGTAATTAATTTCAACAACCATGGGTGTCGAACAGATACGTACTATATTGTCGGGCAGCGATATAAGCACAGCGCACAAACAAATTGCAGAAAACATTTTGGCCGGAAATCGGATTTCGGAGGCAGAAGCTCTGGTGCTTTATCAAGAATTTGATCTTGCGCTTTTGGGATCCTTGGCAAATTTTATCCGAGAACAGAAACACGGAAACCGGACGTACTTTAACCGTAATTTTCATATCGAACCGACGAATGTGTGCATTTATTCCTGCACTTTTTGCTCCTATTCGCGCAAGATTGGCGAAGCAGATAAATGGGAGCATAACCTAGAGGAAATCCGCCAATTGGCTACAGACCAGAAAGCCAAAAATCCAACCGAAGTTCATATTGTAGGTGGGGTGCATCCGCACCGGGATTTGCATTACTATGGCGAAATGATACAGGCCATCAAAGAGGTTTTGCCGAGTATTCATGTGAAAGGTTTTACGGCTGTGGAGCTGGAATTTATGATCAAAAAGGCGCAAATGCCGCTTGAGGATGGTTTGCGTAAACTCAAGGAATATGGCTTGGATTCGCTTCCGGGCGGAGGGGCGGAAATTTTTGCACACGAAGTGAGGAGTCAGATTTGCGACGACAAGGCAAGTAGCGAGTCGTGGCTTACAATTCACGAAACGGCGCATAAGGTTGGGCTACCATCTAACGCCACGATGCTTTACGGGCATATCGAAAATTATGCACACAGGGTAGATCACATGGCGCAATTGCGTGCTTTGCAGGACAAAACGGGGGGATTCAATACGTTTATTCCGCTCAAATATAGGAGTCAGAACAACGGTTTGTCGCATTTGGGCGAGGTGAATACGTCGGAAGATTTGCGGAATTATGCGGTGTCGCGCCTTTTCTTGGATAATTTTCCGCACATAAAAGCGTATTGGCCTATGATAGGGAAGGGTACGACGCAACTTTCGTTGTCGTTTGGTGTGAACGATATTGACGGAACGATTGACGATTCCACCAAAATCTACTCGATGGCCGGCGTGGAAGATAAAAACCCAGCGCTGAGTACTGCCGATTTGGTGGCTCTTGTAAAGGCTGTGGGGCGTCAGGCTATTGAACGCGATACGGTGTACAACGAATTGGTTGCTTATTAAAGATTTATGGCCATTAGCTTAGATATAGCCTGCTGCATTGCGGGCTATTTTTTTAGCTTTAAGTATATTGGGTTTTGCATTCTTACTTGAATTTGAGATTATGAAAATTGTATTTGCTTCTAATAATGCGCATAAAGTGCGCGAAATTCAGCAGATTGTGGGCGATGCGCATCAGATTGTGACGCTTGCCGAAATTGGTATTCTGGACGATATACCCGAGCCTTTCGAAACGCTGGAAGAAAATGCAATGGCCAAAGCGAGCTTCGTTTTCGAGCGGACTGGGCTTTGTACGTTTGCTGACGATACGGGTTTGGAGGTGTCGGCTTTGGGCGGCGCACCAGGGGTGTATTCGGCGCGTTATGCAGGCGAGGCGAAGGATCCGTTGGCCAATATGGCCAAATTACTGCATGAATTGCACGGAAATCCCCAACGCAATGCGCAGTTTAGAACCGTTATTGCTTGGTTGGCTCCTGGCGAAGCGCAGTATTTTGAGGGTGTGGTGGAAGGTGTGATTCTCAACGCCGCAGCGGGTACAGGCGGTTTTGGTTACGATCCGATTTTTGCGCCAGAGGGCAGGCCAGAAAGTTTTGCGGAATTGGGTGCTGAGGAGAAAAATAAAATAAGCCACAGAGGTAGAGCTGTGCAGAAGTTTGTCGATTTTTTACGTGCCCGTAAATGAAAATTTCTGTTTTTCTTTTTTCGCTGCTCTTCGTGGTGCAGAGTTTCGGGCAATTACGTGTGGGAGACTGGGGCGAATTGTATTCGCAAAACGATGTTCGTCAGATTGTTGCTACACCCACGGGTTGGATTTGGAACTTTGGCTACGGTATAGGACAGAGCTGGAACGATGGGACTGTAGAAACATGGACAAAAGCAAAGGGGCTGTCGGAGACGCTCGTGGCGACGGTGGCTTATACGGCTTCCAAATCGGAGATTTGTGTGGTGTATCAGAACGGACAGGTCGATTTTGTAGGCGAGCGCAAGATTATGCACCTTAACGATATTTTCGAGAAGCGTGGAAATACGGCAACGTATTATAAAGCTGTGAGTTGTGGCGATTTTGTGCTGCTTGCCACTTCGTTTGGGGTGGTGAAGATTGATGCAACGAAACACGAAATTACGGAAACCTATTTTGTGGGAGTGGCAGGCTCTGAGGCATCGGTGACGGATATTGCCTACGATGCCAATGCTGCTCTTATTTACTTGGCGACGAGTCGCGGTGTATTGCGGGCAAAAAACGACGGACGCAACCTGATGGATTTTGTCAATTGGGAATTGATTGACACACGAGACCCTTTGTTCTTGACTGCAAGCAACAATGCTTGGTTGGCGTGTTTTGCTCAGTCGCCACAAGAAATTCATCTCTTTAATTCGTTTGGGGAGTCGGTTTCAGTAAGTACCGAAAATTATAGCGGACTTGGTGCAGACGGTAATGCCTTTTTTGCATTTACAGCACACGAAGCGTATCGCTATGCCACCGACCTCTCTAACCACACGCAGTTGAATACGGGCAATAAAGCAATCACTAGCTTGTGTCTGAGTAGCGGAACCTTAGCTTATGGTGTCGCCGGACAGGGGTTGTTTCTGGACGGAAAAGCTTGGGCATCGAATGCAATTGGCAACAATTCACCTTCTGTTATTGCGGCAGGCAATGCGAGTGTATTTATGGCCGGTACAGCAACGGATGCCTCGTTGTTCGTGAGTGCTGGGCCTTTAGATGGGTTGGTACTTTCGGCCAACACAACAACAGCCTTACCAGTTGGAGCGGTGTATGCTGGCGGTAATTTCTGGATGCTCGATGCTGCAAACAATATCTGGAAACTCAACAACGATAAGAGTTTCAGCAAGCAAACACTTCCTGCCTGTGCTGCAATATGTGCTGCCCCCAACGAAACTCTTTGGCTGGTTTCAAGTCCAAGTAGTGGTAAAGTTTATGCAAAAGCTGTCGATTCAGAATGGCTGGAATTTACCCTCGGATCTTTGGGTACGCAAGCCATCACAAGCTTAATGGCCGACGATCAGCAACATTTATGGATGGTTCAGAGTGGACAGGTTAGAGCCATTGATGCAAATTCCAAACTCTCGAAAACATTTGGAGCGATCGACAACGAAGGTAATTCGATCGGTAACACAGTTTCGTGCATCTTGGCCGATCGTGATGGTGGCATTTGGGGCGGATGCGAAAACGGAGTTTTTATCCTTAGTAATAGTTACAGTATTTTTTCAAACACAACAACCCCAGTAAGTTACAGGCCTATAACACAGTCTGGTGGTGATGCCGCTTACTTACTCTCTAAGAAACAGATTACCTGTATGGTGGCAGACGATGCCAACCGAAAATGGATTGGCACACAAAACACCGGGCTGTTTCTGGTTTCGCCACAAGGCGATCTTATTTTGGCAAATTTCACCCGTTCTAACTCCATATTACCATCCGACAAGATTGAAAAACTTGCTTACGACAAACGTTCGGGATTGCTCATCGTTCAAACTTCAGCAGGTGTGGTTACGTATAAGGACGTGGCTGCGAATACAGGAACCGATATGGAATCGGCCCATATTTTTCCAAACCCAGTGCGTCCGAACTACGACGGGCTTATTACGGCAACCGGCCTTTCGCAAGATGCTTTGGTGAAAATTACGGATGTTGCAGGGCATTTGGTGAAACAAGGTACAGCTCTGGGCGGGCAGTTTGCATGGGATGGCAGAACACACGATGGTACGCACGTAGCCTCTGGGGTATATCTGTTTTTCTGTATCAGCCCCGATGGCTTGTCTAAAAAGGTACTCAAAGTATTAATTGTACGGTAAATGTTACAACAAAGTGCAGGAATTATACTTACCCAATATCCATTCGGCGAAACGTCCTTGGTGGTACACGTATATACTTTGGAATACGGCATATTAAGTATGCTTACCAACGGCGTTCGGAAGGCTAAATCGCGGCAAAAACCATCAAATTTTTTAC
>JBDKHP010000338.1:0-3507 GCA_039797645.1 Bacteroidota bacterium | reverse complement strand
GAATATTTTTTTCAAAGAAAAAAAATGCTTTTTAGAGTGGACTCATTGATTCACTGTAAACTTGTTTTTATGGCTGCCCCCAAACAAATAGACCAAGAAAGCTCCTCGATGTTGAACCTTGTTTTATCTAATTATTTGTATTCTACTAAATTGTAGAAATAATACTTAATGCCGATAGAGCTTAGGTTTTATACTAAAAACTTTGTTCAGCCCGATTTAGTGTTTGTTTCAATAGCATGTAAAAGCATCGTAACAGATGGGGAGAATTTTTGGCTGATTGCCTCGTAAGTACCAGCAAATGGAATTCAGCTTCGTAGTTTACGACTATGGCGTTCTGCTTGTAGATCGGGGAGAGTAATCGGACGGGTATCATGGCCGTAGGCCAAGCAGAAGTGCAGGCCCGACGTTACGACGGCGTGGGATTGGAAAACTGCTGCACGGTCTAGCCCGGATCGCAGCAAGTAGCCCACAGCAACGCGCGGAATTGCCTTTTGTACAGGGGTTGGATTGAAATACAGGAGCTGCCAAGTGGTTTCGTTCCCGTTTGCGAGGACTACTGCTAAGAGCCGGCAGCGGGGTTTATTTGAAAAGTTTAGCTCCCGCTCCTAAATATTTTTTTGTTTTTTTTAGTTTTGGCTTGGGTGGCTTTCGGGGAGGATTTCTATTCGGGTTGTGGGTATTTTGATGCCTGCTGCGCGAAATTCTTGTTGGATACGGGGGTATAAATTATTTTTGAGTTTGAGCAGGTTGTTGCGCTCGAACCATACGCCGAAGATTACAACTACGCCGTTGGTGGTGAATTCTTTGAAGGTGATGAGGGCTTCGGGGTTGACTAGGCTACCGGGGGTGCTTCGGTATATTTTTTTGAGTATTGGCTCGATCAGGCTGAGGTCGGTGTCGAGACTGATGGTGATTTCGATGTCGAGGCGGCGCACGGGGAAGCGGCTGATGTTGGTGAGCCGACTGTTGAGCAGCATTTGGTTGGGGATGCGGATGAGTTGGTTGTCGAAGGTTTTGATGCGGATGGAGAGAAGGTCGATTGAAAAGACTTCGCCGGTTTGGGTGTCGAGGCGGATAATGTCGCCGATTTGGAAGGCGCGTTCGGAGAGGAGAAATATGCCGCTGATGATGTTGCCTATTGCGGATTGGGAGGCTATGCCGATGATGATTCCTACGATACCAACTGTGCCAAGTATGGCGGTGAGGTCTATCCCGATAAAGCTTAGTATCACTACGATGAGTAGTGCGTCGAGGCTATAGACGCTGATTTTTTTGATTACGAATTGGTGCTGCGGTGTGAGGGTTTTTAGGACGATACTGAGTAGGTAGGACACAAGGCGGATGATGATAATTCCTGCCAAAAATATGAGTATGGCTTTTAGGTATTTGGTGTGGAGCTGCTCGGCGAATAGGTTTTGTATGTGTTGTAGGTTTTCCATTTTAGTAGATTGATTTGAAGAAATCGAAACTTTTTTTGATGAGCTGGCTTACGTTGTTTTTGGCTGCTTCGGTGAGTAGTTGGTATTGGTCTGTGGGTGTGGGTTTATCGACTGATACGATTGATTCGTTACCGAGGCCTCTGAAGCGTATGGAGAGCTTGTCGGTTGTGATCATTTCGCCGATTTGGTAAATGTTTAGGTATTCTTGCTGGAGCAGGAATTTTTCGATTTCGAGTACTTCGTCGGATAGATTGGTGAAGTTTACGGGGCAGTATATGGTGCCTGGATTGGGTGTTTGGATTTGTTTGCGGAAGTCGAAGGTTGTTTCGTGCCAATAGCAGGCTTCGCCGTTTTCGTCGCCAAACCATGCGTCGGGGAGGTTTTCGTCGCCGTAGGTTTCGAGCAGGAGTCCTTTGCGGCCGTGTGTGTATATGTGCAGGCAAAGGGGGATGGTTACATAGGTGTTGAGTTGTTGTTTTGGGAGTAACTTGTAGGTTTTTTCGGGCTTAATGATGACGGGTTTGCCGGGGAAGTGGGGTTCTATTTCAATATTGTTTTGCTCGGTGCTGAAGTATTTGGCGTAACTGTCGGCGTTGTGGTGTGTTGGGCCGTGTCCTGCTTTCAGGGTGGAGCTGTGTTGCTTTTCGTCTTGCTGGCTGTGTTGTATTTGGAGGCCTTCTTCGAAAGTGCGAATGATTAGTTGGTGTGTGCCGAATTGTATTTCGAGATGTTCGGAGTCGTCTATGTGTTGTGTTCCCCAGTGAATGCTCATGGTTTGGGTTTAGAATCGTTTGTTTTTTGCAAAGTATGTCCAGAAACGGAATGATAGCATGAAATGGTTGTAGAGTGTTAGAAGTAATCCGTAGTTCTTGCGCATGATGCGAAAGCGTTCTTTGAGGCCTGGCTTGATGTTTTTCTTGGTGAGGCCTCCGTCCATAAAACGGGAGATGATCAGGTGCGTGTTGTGGATATTTGTTGCGTTTTTGAGTACGCGAAGCATCCAGTCGAAATCGGCAGAAAAGCGGTATTGTAGATCGTAGTTATAGGCTAATTTGGCGGATACGATAATGGATTGGTGGCTTACGAGCATTCCTTGTTGTAGGGATTTCCAGGTAAGTGTTTCGGGGGGGCTTAGTCTGCGAAGGCCGATGGGTTCGCCTTGTGGGTCTATTATCAGGGTGTCGCCGTAATATACGTCGGGTAAGTTAGTTTTAGTCTGGCTGAATATTTCGGTGAGTGTTTCGAGGCTGTAGAGTTCGTCGCCGGCATTGATGAAGAGTAGGTAGTCGCCCTTGCCCAGTCGTAGTGCTTTGTTCATGGCATAATATAGTCCGTTGTCGGATTCGCTGAGCCAATATTCTATATAGTCGTTGTACTTCCAGAGTATTTCGGTGGTTCCGTCGGTAGATCCGCCGTCTATAACTAGGTATTCTGTATTTACATAGCTTTGGTTTACAATGCTTTGTATGGTTCTTTCGAGTACTTCAGCGCCATTAAATACTACCGTAATTATTGTAATTTTGGGTAGCTTGGTGTCTAGTTGAAATTCGGCATAATCGGGTTTGACGCGGAGTCCGCCTTCTTGCTTCATGGTGATTTCGTGAGCCATTTTTTTGAGCCTTTAATGAATCGGACAATTTACGAGATTGCACCTAATTTACTTGAGCTTTGCAATTTCGATGCGCAAAATGCAGCGCGAAGTTGTATTTCGGGTATTGCAAATTGTCTGTTCTACAAAAATACAAATAAATGCGGCGAAAGATAGCTTTCTTCGGGCTAAAATAGATTGTTAGGCTTTGGCGATACATGCTATGCTGAGAGTTAAGCCGGGTATTTGAAGCAATACTTGTGCGCAGGCCTCAATGGTTGCTCCTGTGGTGAGTACATCGTCCACAAGTAGTACGTGTATTGGTTCGGTGTAGCTATTTCGTACACAGAAGTTGCCGTCCACGTTGAGCCAGCGTTCTATTCTTGTTTTGTGTGTTTGTGTGTCGCGGGCTATTTTGCGGACGAGTGTTTGGGTGTCGACGGGGACTTGTAATTGACGTGCCATGCCTTTAGCTATGAG
>JBDKHP010000337.1:0-7143 GCA_039797645.1 Bacteroidota bacterium | reverse complement strand
CCATAATGTGGGCATCCCCACCAGTGTGGGCATCGCTGCCACCAAAACTCTTGCTAAAGCGGCTATTTATTTTGCCAAACGACACCCTCAGTTGAACGGTGTGTGTGCCATACGTACAGAGGCGCAACGTGTTTGGGTTTTGCAACGTTTACCGATAGACGAAGTTTGGGGTATTGGCCGCAACTATGCCCGTTGGCTTAGTAGCATGAAGATACACACGGCTTGGGATTTTGCTGAAATGTCGCCCGAATTGGTGCGCCGTCAAATGAAAGTTGTGGGCTTACGTATGCAGATGGAACTCAACAACACGCCCTGTATTTCTCTCGAAGCGCAACAGCCTGCAAAAAAGAACATTGCGACTACCCGGAGTTTTGCTCAGAATGTAACGGACAAAACCACATTGATGGAAGCCATTGCTTACTTCGCAACACGCTGCGCCGAAAAACTACGCAAACAACATTCGGCGGCAAGCCTGCTCACCATTTTCTTGCAAACAGATCGGTTCAACGGAGCAGAAATATACCACGGCGATTCGTTTACTGTTGCGCTACCACAGGCGTCGGCACATACGGTGGTGCTGGTAAAAGAGGCTATCAGCGCATTTGAGGCTTGTTACGTTCGGGGGCTGGCCTACAAAAAAGCTGGCGTTATGGTCGCGGAGCTTGTTCCCGACACCCAAATTCAGACAAGCTTGTTTTATACACAAAGTTTTTGGAACAACACAAGCCTCTGCCAAGCAATGGATAAGCTAAACCAACGGTACGGACGCGACTTTGTGAAGGTAGCCACGCTTGGAACAGGTGCCGACTGGGCCATGCGGCAGGAAAATCTGTCGCCACAGTATTCTACCCAACTAAAAGGTTTGCTTCGCATAAAACTACCCCCACATAAGCCCCGCCCCCAAATTTAGGATGCTGTGTGAATAAGCCACTGGGTGATGTCGGCAAAAACTTCGTTGCGATTCGTCTCGTTGAGTAGCTCATGGCGTGCTCCTTCGTACACCTTTAGGCTGCACTTGGAGCAGCCTCTTGCTACGAAACGATCTACGAGTTGTTGCACCCCCTTGCCATAATCGCCCACCGGATCCATGTCGCCACATAGCCACAACATCGGTAAACTGGCGGGGGTTCGTTGTACGCCCATATCGCTCCCTACCAAACCGAGTCCCATAAAAAACTGGATCCAAAATTCATAGGGGAAAATTGAGCCACAAAGGGGATCGGCTACATAGGCATCTACCTGAGATGTATCGCGGCTCAACCAATCGAAAAACGTACGCTGGGGCTGGAATTTTGCATTATATGGGCCAAAGGTAAGCATGGCCATTAGTTTACTTTCGGAAGATTTTTTACGAAATTTAGCCAAAGTATTCACCAAGAGTTGTCCCATAGAAAGCATAAACGGTTTGTGCGCAGCTGTTGACATAATAACGGCCCCAGAGGGTCTGAAATCGGGGTACAATTGCAAATAATTGCGCACCACGACAGACCCCATACTATGCCCCAACAAGAAGATTGGTATTTTCGGATGCTTACCCATTGCATACATGTGCAGGTTGTTAAAATCTTCGACCAATTTGTACCAGCCATTCTCTTCGCCCAGCCACCCCAAGGGCATTTTACGAAATACAGAGAGACCGTGCCCGCGCAAATCGGGGGCATAAACTTCAATACCGGCAGCGTTCAGGTAATCTGCAAATGCCTCATAACGTGCTGAATGTTCGGCCATACCATGTGCTATTAGCACCACGGCTTTGGGGGTAGTTGTAATAGGCCAGTGTCTCACATACATGTTGCACCCTGCCGAGGTTGGTAAATAAAATGTGTCCATAATTTAAACTAACTGATAGAATTGTGACGCAAAGCGACTATATTTTCAAGGGGGAAAAACATTCATTCTAAAACTTTAACAATAATAGCTTTTTATCCAATCTAAACCAGAAATATTTAGACCAAAAAACAATATGGTAACTCATTGGCGATTTCGCGCCTAGAAATGCGATATTTATCAAAAAAAAAGATACAAGTAAAATTGTTTGTAATATTTATAATAAATTACACCCTCAAACCACGACCTGAATTTGAGCAAGACAACAAAGCCACTGTTTGTACCTAGGTGGCCGAAAGTATTAAAAACAAATTGAGGACGCGGATTTACTTTACTGAAACCCTAAAATAGCAATTAGCGTAATCAAAAAAAAATCATGGATAAAATTGGAGTTTTTTACGGCCCTGAAAAAGGCAGTACCGAAAAAGTGGCACAAATGATCGTAGAGTTACTCGGCACCCAAGTCGCCGAAGTTCATTCTATTGAAAAAGCAACACCCGAAGATTTACTTGCGTACAAGACGCTCATACTTGGAGTCGCCACAGTAGGCAGAGACACTTGGGAAACCGAACACGGACAACGCGGATGGGATGTTTTTCTGCCAAAATTGAGTGCAGAAACCTCATTTGAAGGGATAAAAGTAGCAGTATATGGACTCGGAAACCACTTGCTTTACCCGACGATGTTTTGCGATGCAATGGGAACCCTCGCCATAGATATGAGAAACCGCAAGGCAACACTCTGCGGCTCGGTAGAAACCGATACTTATACATTTGAAGACTCCGCAGCGATCGAAAATGGCCTATTCCTTGGTCTTCCGCTCGACGAAGACGTAGAGCCAGAACTCACAAAATCGCGCCTGGTAACTTGGCTCGAAAATCTTGCGTGGGTATAGCATCCGTACGTTCTAAGATTCCATTCATCTGCCAATTCGAAAAACGGAAGATGAGTGGAATCTCAACTCCCCAGAAACACCCAAGATACCCACATTTAGTGTTGCAACACAACTATGAGTGCTTACCTTTGCGGGTAGTTGGCAGTATTACATAAAGCAACAAATTATGACAACCCGAGTAGTGATTATAGGAGCAGGCCTCACCGGACTCAGCACAGCATACAAACTCAAACAAGCAGGCGTTTCTTTCTGCGTATTAGAAAGCAGCGAACGTGTGGGCGGTGTAATCCAAACCCAGTCACAAGATGGCTTTGTCGTAGAAGGCGGCCCAAACTCGGGCGTTATAGGCAATACAGAGGTCATAAAATTATTCGACCAACTTGGCAATGCCTGCACACTCGAAGAAGCAAAAGACGCAGTAAAGAAACGCTACATCCTAAAAAACGGAAAATGGCACGCCCTACCAATGGGCATTTGGTCGGCAATCACAACACCACTATTCTCACTTTACGACAAATTTCGCATTTTGGGCGAACCCTTCCGACGCCCAGGCACCGATCCGCACGAATCTTTGGCAGCTTTAGTACAACGTCGCATGGGCAAAAGCTTTCTCAATTATGCCATCGATCCATTCATCTTGGGCGTGTACGCCGGCGACCCCGCGTTATTAGTCCCCAAATATGCCTTGCCGAAACTCTACAATTTAGAGCAAACCTACGGAAGCTTCATTGGTGGCACCATTAAAAAAGGCCGCGAACCCAAAACCGAAATCGAAAAGCGCGTAAGCCGAAAAGTATTCTCCGTAAAAGGAGGCTTGCAGTCGCTCACCGATACATTGTACGAAAAAGCAGGCAACGAAAACTTCGTACTCAGTGCCAAAGATGTCAGCGTAAAGCCACTCGAAAAAGGCTTCGAGATAAGCTACAAGCACAACGGAGTGGGCCACAAGCTCCAATGCGAGCAAGTCATCACCACCACAGGCGCGTTTACCTTAGCCGCAATATTGCCCTTCGTTGCAAACGAAACGATGCAAAAAATCACAAATTTGCACCACACCCGCGTAGTAGAACTACAGCTTGGGTTTCGCAAATGGAACGGCATACCACTCGATGGTTTCGGTGGTCTCATACCGTTCCGCGAAAACCGTCAGATACTGGGCGTGATGTATATGTCGTCGCTTATAGACAACCGCGCACCAGAAGGCGGAGCATTGTGCGCAGTCTTCGTAGGCGGCGTACGTCGGCAAGATCTTTACGAACTGCCCGACAAAGAACTCCTAGAAATCGCCCTGCGCGAGTTCGACACACTCATGCAAACCAACGGACAGAAACCCGATTTTGTAGCCTTTAACCGTTACGAAAAAGCAATACCACAATACTATGCCAACAGCGGCGCACGGTTCGAAGCCTGCGACACCATAGAGGCTCAATACCCCGGCCTATACATTGGCGGAAACCTACGCGACGGCATCGGCATGGCCGACAGAATACAACAAGCCGCTAACTTGGCAAAAAAAGTAATCTAAGATGGAAACTTTGGTACAATACATACACAACGGCATAAGTCTGTTGTATTTACTCGCCTCTGCGTATGTAATCGTGCTTTCGTACCTGCGTTGGAAATCAGGAGCAGCCTGGCAAAAATCGCTCTATTATTGGTCGCTCATTGTACTCATTACGATGTACCTACAATTGGCTCAAGGAGTCTATCTATTTCTGGCACAACGCTATTTCAACACAGGAGCGGCCCTAGACAAGCCCAGCGATTTACGATTCTGGCCTGTCGAACATTTTTTCCTGATGCTCTTTGCGCTACTCACAGCACAGCTCGGAGTTGTGATAGTGGTCAATTCCAAAAAGCCACAAACCCAGCACAAACTATTATTGGGTTACTTCACCATTTCCCTAATAATGGTACTCGTTTCCTTGGCCATGATCCTCGATTTCAGCCAACACTGAGTACAAACCCAACACCACGCCAAGACCCAAATGCACGACGGCGAAAAAAAATAAAAAAATAATAAGGAGCTGTAGCCTAACAATATTTGTAAAGACTGCTGCCGGCTATCCGCTTGTAGTCCTCGCGTTCGGGTGCGATGTCAACAGGAAGCCTTTGTATTTCAGTCGAATACCATCAGATTGCTGGCACTGCATCACACCGCTGTGGGCTACCGCTACTATCCGGGCTAGTTCGGTCGGCAGCATCGTTTGTAACGCCGTAGGTACGCGGGGCAAACACTTTCTTTGGCCTGCGGCCATGTTACGCACGACACCCTCGGTTTCCTGTACAGCAAGCCCGCTTTTGTTTGAAGGGTTTAGCTATGCCATTTTCCGACACGCACCCCTAGAAACAGGTATCGAACTGTACCTACGGATGCGTTTTCTGTAAGGACGAACCGCCCGAACCATGGCCGTAGGCCAAAATAAAGTGCTTGCCCCGCGCACTTACGTCGTTACAAACGATGCTGCCGCTACAACTAGCCCGGATCGCGGCAAGTAGCCCACAGCGACGTGACGCTATTGCCTTTTGTACTGATGTTTGATTGAAATGCTTTCGTAACCAAGTGGTTACGCTTCCGTGCGCGAGGACTACAGCCAAGAGCCGGTAGCCGCCTTTACAAGTTTTGTTGGGCTACAGCTCCTTATCTTTATTTTTTTCGTTCGCTTGGTTGTCGATTCGGGTTCTGGTTGTCTTGTGCTTGAATGTTTACAGTGCTTAAATTCCAAGGGGCGGCATCTGCGCTGGCTTCGCTTGGTTTGCGTATTTGAGCGAAAGTGCCTAATCTTACAAATTCAACAATTCTGATTTTGCCATGTTTTTAGAAAATAATCTTCATTCCGACAATCAGCGTGGCTGGGTCGAAGTTATTGCTGGCTCCATGTTTTCGGGCAAGACCGAAGAGCTGATTCGCCGACTCAAACGGGCGCGTATTGCACAACAAGCGGTGGCGATTTTCAAACCGCAGATAGACACTCGGTACTCGGCTGTGGAAGTTGTGTCGCACGATGCCAATGCGGTGGAATCTGTACCAGTGGCCACGGCTGCCGAAATTCTGGAGCTTTGTGGCGATGTGCGTGTGGTGGGTATCGACGAGGGGCAGTTTTTCGACGCAAATTTGGTAGATGTGTGCAATAAATTGGCCAACGAGGGCAAACGCGTGATTGTGGCGGGGCTGGATATGGATTTTCGGGGCGTTCCGTTTGGGCCAATGCCTGCGCTGATGGCTGTGGCCGAATACGTGACCAAAGTGCACGCCATTTGTGTGCAATGTGGCGAATTGGCGAACCATTCGTACCGAATTACCAAACAAGATAGTCTGGTGCTTTTGGGCGAAAAGGATAGTTATTTGGCGCTTTGCAGGGCGTGTTTTGTGGAGGCGCAACAAGCTCCAACGTCTGAGTGAACTGCTTGGGGTTTGCCATGTGTCAAATAGTTTTGTACCTTCGTGAGTTGCTTGTTGGGTAATCTATTCGGATGCCGGAAGCTCTACCACTTGCAACACAAACAGTTCATTAGGCTTCGGCCTTTTTCGTAATTTTTCAGATTGATACACCAATGAAAGTTCCAGATATTTTTGCCGCTGCAAAGCAAACCCAGTTTTCGTTCGAATTGTTACCTCCGCTCAAAGGCACGAGCATCGAGCAATTGTATGCCGCTATAGATCCGTTGTTGGCCTTTAATCCGGCGTACATAAACATTACGGCACACCGCGAACAGATTGAATACAAGAAACTTCCGAACGGATTGCTCGAAGAACGCACCGTGCGCAAACGTCCGGGAAATGTGGCGATTGCTGGAGCACTGCAGCACAAGTACGGCATTCCGGTTGTGCCGCATATTCTCTGCGGCGGTTTCAGTAAGAGCGAAACCGAATACGCACTGATTGAACTGCACTTTCTTGGGATTCGTAACATTTTGGCACTTCGGGGCGATGCGCTTAAATCGGAGGCATTTTACAAACCGCACCCACAGGGACACGAGTTTACAAGTCAGCTTATTTCACAGGCAAAGAACTTAGGCAAAGGGAATTACCTAGACGAAGAATTGGAGAACTCCACACCGCTCGACTTCTCGATTGGGGTGGCTGGCTACCCCGAGAAACACTATTCTGCCCCAAATCTTGCGCACGACTTACTGATGCTCAAAGCCAAGGTTGCAGCTGGCGCCGATTACGTGGTGACGCAAATGTTCTTCGACAACCAGAAGTATTTCGATTTTGTGAACGCTGCACGCGCCATTGGCATCACAGTACCCATCGTACCGGGTATCAAACCCTTGGCTATGAAGACGCAACTGGAACGTCTGCCCCAGATTTTTTACATAGACTTGCCCGAGGATTTGGCCGCCGAGGTTCGTAAAGCCAAGGACAATCCTGCTGTGTATCAGATAGGTATAGAATGGGCCATTGCGCAGTCTAAAGA
>JBDKHP010000336.1:0-5722 GCA_039797645.1 Bacteroidota bacterium | reverse complement strand
CTACAGTTACACCAAACGCTTCACAGCACTTTGCCATTTTGTGTTAGGTTTGGGACTATCGCTCGCACCCATAGGCGCCTATTTGGCCGTTACCGCAGAATTTGCTCTCACACCGCTTCTATTTTCGATCTTGGTACTATTC
Source organism: Bacteroidota bacterium (assembly GCA_039797645.1). Lineage (GTDB taxonomy): Bacteria > Bacteroidota > Bacteroidia > Bacteroidales > JBDKHP01 > JBDKHP01. The sequence goes on along the minus strand of JBDKHP010000336.1, from coordinate 5,580 downwards.
TGGGTCAGCGGCTTCGACATCATCTACGCCCTGCAAGACGACCAGTTCGACCTTAGCCAAAAACTCAAATCCGTCCCCGTACTTCTGGGCCGAAAAGGCGCATTGCTACTTTCCCAGATATTGCACCTTGCCGCAGCCATACTTGTCACATACATAGGTCTTTACAACAATTTCCCTGCATCTTATTGGTTCGGAGGCATCCTGTTTATCGGCCTACTCATATACCAACACAGCTTGGTAAAGCCCCACGATCTTCGCAAAGTCGATATGGCTTTTTTTACCACAAATGGCATTGCCAGTGTAAGTTACGCTATATTTGTAATCTGGACATTACTATCATAGCCCGAAAAAAAATAATAATAATAAGGAGCGGAGGCTCAACATTATTTTAGGCGGCGGTCTCCGGCTCTTGGCTGTAGTCCTCGCAACGGGTACAGCATCACTTGGCAGCCCTTGTATTTCAATCGGGCACCTGCACCAAAGGCCACTACATCACATGCTGTGGGCTACTTGCCGCGATCCGGGCTAGGCCCATCGGCAGCACCGTCTGTAACGCCGTAGGTACGCTTTGCCAACACTTTACATTGGCCTCCGGCCATGCGGCGTATTTGTTCACCCATTTCGCCGTTCTTCTACACATTATGACACTTTAGGGACTTCTGCATTCTTTCCCATTCACAACACCCGAACAAGCATTTTGGCATCACCGTACCCATTGACACAACCCAATTTCATCGCTTCGCTACATTTCTTGTCACAACACAACCAACTTTTCAAAATCCCTGAAATTTATCTTTCTTTGTGCCATCATAACACACCATTGCCCCGAACCCTAAGAATTCCACCATCCCAAACGATGGTAAATTCCCAAAATACGAATTTCTGCTGCTTGCAGGAGCGTATCAGGAACAAGGCATACAAAATAGCAACAATACGAACCGCAGAAAATCAAGAACTTACATACGATATGCTTACAGCACAACTCCTCAGTAAAGAAAAGAAAATCTCCGTGATCGGTCTGGGTTACGTAGGTTTGCCCATTGCACTCGAATTTGCAAAGAAGGTACAAGTAATAGGCTTCGACATCAACGAAAAGCGCATTGCCACCATGCAACAAAACATGGATCCGAGCAACGAACTTGCCGCCAGCGATTTCGACAATTCCGACGTCGAATTCACCAGCCTACCTGCACGTTTGCGCGAAGCCCATTTTCATATCATCGCTGTGCCCACGCCCATCGACGCCTACAACAAACCCGACCTAAAACCACTTTTTGGTGCTTGTGTAGCCGTAGGCAAAGCCCTCAAAAAAGGCGACTATGTGGTATTCGAATCTACGGTGTACCCCGGTTGTACCGAAGAAGACTGTGTACCGATCCTTGAACGCGAATCGGGACTCAAACTGGGTAGCGATTTTAAAGTCGGCTTTTCGCCCGAACGCATCAATCCGGGCGACAAAGTGCACACACTCACCAACATACTCAAAATAACCTCGGGCAGCGACGCCGAGGCTGCCGAAAATATAGCACAAACCTACGAGCTTATCATAAAAGCCGGCGTACACCGCGCAAGTTCAATTAAGGTAGCGGAAAGTGCAAAAATCATCGAAAACACACAGCGCGATGTTAACATTGCACTCATGAACGAACTTTCGCTCATCTTCGATCGCTTGGACATCAACTCCTACGAAGTACTCGAAGCCGCAGGTACAAAGTGGAACTTTCTCAAATTCTTCCCGGGCTTGGTAGGGGGGCATTGCATAGGTGTAGATCCGTATTATTTGGTACACAAAGCCCATCAGATAGGGTATCACCCACAAATTATCGCCGCAGGGCGTGCAGTGAACGATTCTATGGGCTACCATATTGCCAAAGTTACCGTGAAGAAACTCACCAAACGCCAACTCATCTTGGGCAATGCCCGCGTGTTGGTAATGGGCATCACATTTAAAGAAAACGTGAGCGACATCCGCAATACTAAAGTGGTGGATCTTATTCGCGAGATGCAAGATTTTATGGTGTCGGTAGATGTGATTGACCCGCACGCCAACGCCCACGAAGTGGCTCAAGAGTACAAGCTTACGCTGAAATCTGAACCCGATGGCAACTACGATGCCGTAATCGTAGCAGTAAACCACCACCAATACCAACAACTCACAGCCGACGATTTCCGCAAGTATATGGGCAACGACGGCATTCTAATCGACATAAAAGGCATATACCGTCACCTAAAAAACGAGTTTGATTATTGGTCGTTGTAGGTTTTATGTTCTTCTTTTTGTACAGTGTTTATGCATTGATGTCGCAATTGTAGTTCGTCTTCAGTTGCGACATTTTTTTGTGGATTGCTACGCCACATGGCCATCGGCCAACTGAAAGGGTTTGCCCCGCGTACCTACGGCGTTACAGACGGTACTGTAGCTACAACTAGCCCGGATAGTAGCGGTAGCCCACAGCGGTGTGACACGGTGGCAGCAACCAGATGCTATCAGTTTGAAATACAAGTATTTCCAGTTGTTTTCGTTTGCCGAACGCGAGGACTACAAGCGGATAGCCGGCAGCAGTCTTTACAAATATTGTTGGGTTACAGCTCCTTATCTTTATTTTTATTTTTTTTCTGTCTGTTTGTTTGCGCTTGGTTTAAAGGTCAAAATGGTTTTGGGTCGGTGTGTAGTGCGTCAAAATTTTGGCTATTGCCAACGGCGAAGGGGCTATGTTCTAAAAATTAGCGTACTTTTGCGAGTCGAAAAAGAAACAAAAAAAAGATACATGATTTCAGTTGATGGATTGAGCCTCGAATTTGGAGGCACCTCCTTATTTAAAGATATATCGTTTGCGATAAACGAAAAGGATAGGATTGCGCTTATGGGTAAGAATGGTGCAGGAAAATCGACTCTTCTCAAAATTATTGCAGGCGAACGCCAAGCTTCAAAAGGGCGCATTACTGCTCCTGCTGATGCCGTGATTGCTTATTTGCCACAGCATCTGATTACCGAAAATTCGCGTACGCTGTTTGAGGAAACGTCGCAGGCTTTTGCTTCGATTTTAGAAATGGAACGCGAGATTGAGCGTCTGAATCAGGAACTTGGGTCGCGTACCGATTTCGAATCGGAGAGCTATTACAAGCTGATTGAAGATGTTTCGACGCTTAGTGAAAAGTATTATTCTATTGAAGATACGAATATCGATTCTCAGATCGAAAAGATTCTGCTTGGTTTAGGTTTCAAACGAGACGATTTTAACAAGCCGACCTCGCAGTTTAGTGGTGGCTGGCGTATGCGTATCGAATTGGCGAAGATTCTGCTTCAGAAACCGGATCTTATTCTGCTCGATGAGCCAACGAACCACCTCGACATCGAATCGGTGCAGTGGCTCGAAGAGTTTTTGGTGAATAGTGCAAAAGCTGTGATCGTAATTTCGCATGATAGGGCTTTTGTCGATAATATTACCTCGCGCACTATTGAACTTACAATGGGCCGCATTTGGGATTATAAAGTAAACTATTCCAAGTACTTAGAGCTTCGTAAAGAACGCCGTGAACAACAACAAAAGCAGTTCGACGATCAGAAAAAAATGATTGCCGACAACCAAGATTTCATCGACCGTTTTAAGGGTACCTACTCTAAAACGAATCAGGTGCAGTCGCGGGTTCGGATGCTCGAAAAGTTGGAGATTATTGAAGTGGACGAGGAAGATAATTCGGCGCTGAAACTACGCTTTCCGCCTTCGCCTCGTTCGGGAAATTATCCGCTGGAAATTCAGGATTTGTCGAAAAATTACGATGATTACCAGGTGTTTAACAATGTGTCGCTTACACTACATCGTGGCGACCGTGTGGCATTTGTGGGCAAAAACGGCGAGGGTAAATCGACGCTCATTAAAACCATCATGGGCGAACAGGGTTATACCGGACAGTTTTCCTTGGGGCACAACACACTGATCGGTTATTTTGCACAGAATGAAGCTTCGTTGCTCAACGAGGAAATGTCGGTCTTCGATACGATCGACGAGGTAGCAAAGGGCGAGATTCGTACCAAAATCAAGGACTTTTTGGGCGCGTTTATGTTTGGCGGCGACAGTTGGGATAAAAAAGTGAAAGTACTTTCGGGCGGTGAACGTACGCGTTTGGCGATGATTAAACTGCTGCTCGAACCGGTGAACTTCCTGATTCTCGATGAGCCAACCAACCACCTCGATTTACGCACCAAAGATATTCTGAAAACTGCACTGATGAACTTCGACGGCACACTGGTACTTGTGTCGCACGACCGTGACTTCCTCGACGGAATGGTACACAAAGTGTACGAATTTGGCGATAAAAAAGTGAAAGAACATATTGGTGATGTCAAATCGTTTTTAGAGAAAAAACGGATGGACAGCCTGCGAGAAATTGAGAAAAAATAACATTTTTAGCTTTTGCAGATACGGTGTCTATGTCCGTATCTGCAATTTTCATGGAATTTCCTACCCCTATTCAATGGCTTAACTGCCACTATTTTCACTTCCAAATTTATGTTTCCGTAGGCACTATACGGCACATCGGCAGACACTTAGCTTTCGTTTTCGGATACCCTCGCGCTATGAATTTACGTGCTTTATTCACCCCATAAATACAACATACTTTGAAGCATTTATATATTTTCTCGGTTTTTGTTTTGCTAATCGTTTCGGGATGCTCCACGCAGCGATTGCCCGCAACAGCCACCACCAACGACTACACGCTCTACCAATACGCCATGGCCGATGCTGCTTATGCCCAAAGCTCCGAAATATATTCAGGTTTAACACCAATCACCAAAGACAACCCTAAACTTATCTGGAAAACCATCGACAGCGAAGACTACTTACTGGTAGTAACTTGGAAACAAAAAGCGACCTACTACCATGCCTATTTAGATTCAGCATTCTATGATACAGGCAATTACCAAATATGGGTTACTGCCGCCCCCGAACTCTTGTCGCGCATGACAGGCCAAGCGGATAGCTCCGCAACAAAAAGGCTTGTGCAGCTTTTAGGACTACCGCCCAATTCGGCGTACAATTATTTTGTGGAAATGTGGGTACGTCCGCAAGACTTGTTTCGCCCTTGCCCCGATGCTGAGATTACCGATACACAATGTGGGCTTTGTTTCCCCGCCGATGCAGCTCTCAACTACATTACGTGGTTCAACAGCAGCCGAATAGACCGTTACTACAACTGCGAGCTGTACAAGCAATATCCGTGGACACAATTGGGATACACCTATGATTGGAACCCTGCAAACAAAACCCACATTGGGTTGAGCGAATTTGTGGTCGATGCGCATAAAAAAGTGAAAATAAACGCAATTTATAGCACCCAAGAATACTTGGCGAAAGCCAAATAAGCGGATCAATGCGCCACATTACGCACAAGCAGATCTACATTTTTTATTGATAATCTGCTACTTAACTACACACAAACTTGTTAATTCAGGCTTTTAGTTAGGCAAAAGCACAGAATATCCAAACAATCTGCCTACCTTTGCCGCTTATATCAATTAAAAATATGACATTCGAATCTTTAGAAATTATAGAGCCCATTCTAAAAGCTCTACAAGCA
>JBDKHP010000335.1:0-2775 GCA_039797645.1 Bacteroidota bacterium | reverse complement strand
GACGCAACGAAATCGCAGCCTGTAAATCAACAAGTTTAAACTCCTCGGCTAGTTCAAGCGCATCAAAATAGCTAACTATCGCATCTCCATAATTTCTTGACACTGCCAATAAATCCGATTTTATCAGTAACAAGCGCACATTCAGATCGGGGGTGGAAAACTTTACAGCCGTTTCTTGTGCATGTTGATAGTAAATATTGGCATCAGAATAATCTTTGAGATGAATATAAAACTCACATACTGAAACCAATAGCTCCGTTGACTTTTCCGATGTTTTCACACTACTAATTTGTTCGCTAAACTGAGTAATCAATTCCTGACAAATAAGAGTATCCGTAAGCACATCGTTCTTTAGGGTAAATAAAAACTGTTCCGAATTAAATCGTTGTGAAACGCCTGTGCTGTCAGTTTGCGCATTCGCAAAAACAGAAACAAATAGCACAACAAGTAAGCTTACTATTTTTATCATATCCAAGTATTTAAAGCAATCCCAAATTCAAAAACCAAAGCCAAGCTAAAAACTGCACTACATACCCACAGTAAATTCGAATCATAATTAACTTGTCCCAAACAGAAGATTAGTATCACGCCCACATTTTAGAGACACCAATTTACAAATGTTTAGCCAGCAAAGCTTCTGTTTTGAAACAAAAAAAACAGATATTCATACGGCATACCCACAGAATAAATGCACTTGCAATAAAAAGCCCAAATTCAAACAAACGAAGCCCTAAGAAAAAGATGTGTGCATTCACCGCGATAGCGATCACTCCTGTAATACATTCTACATTCAGAGTAAAAAAAAAAATAAAGATAAGGAGCGGTAGCCAAACTTTTCAAAAATAGGTCGGCTGCCGGCTATCCGCTTGTAGTCCTCGCAAACGGGAGCGTAATCACTTGGCCGCCTTCGTATTTCAATCAAGCTCCAGTACAAAAGGCAATTGCATCACATTGCTGTGGGCTACCGCTACTATCCGGGCTAGACCGTGCCCCACTTTCCAAACCCACGCCATAAACTCGCTGGGCAATCGCACCAGTTGGCCTACGGCCATGTGGCCCAGTCGCCAAGCCTACGGCTTGCCTGTTTGCAGCAGTATCCACCCCAACCAGACGGCAAACATACCAGTTTTCCACTAGCAGCTCGAGGGCCGACGTGCTAAAAAGGCGCACACTGTGTACACTCAGCACCTAAATACGAGTCACTTCATATCAGAAAACAGCCTCAGTAAATGTCTGGCCATCCAGCACCTCATCACGAATAATCTGTAGAATAAAATTCATATCTATTGGTAAAATCACAACCTCCCCCAATTGTGTCACTGTATTTTCTCGCGACAACAACAAATAACGCCCATCTGGCGAAAACGACACCAAAGAATTGTAAATATCTTTAGACTCACGCGGATATTCAAACAATAAACCCAACGAAGCGTTCCAAATCTTACACCCGTCTCCCAAACTTGAACTTGCAATATATTTTCCATCTGGCGAAACAGCGATATCGGCAATTGGAGCATTATGTGCATGAATCCTAGCCAGCTCGTTGCCCGAAGTATCCCATTTAATCAAACAACTGTCAGCCCCTACGGTATAAATTGTCTCACCATCGGGCGATATTGCGACTGAAGCCACTTCGGCGGAATGCCCCCGCAACACAGCCTGTCGGTCTCCATCTTTATTCCAAATTACCGCAGTACTGTCGTCGGAAACCGACACGAAGAAACTACCGTCAGCAGAAAACTTTAACTTGTTAATTGCACCATTGTGCCCCTGCAACTTTCGTACACCAACAGAGCCTTTCTCCCACAACGCAATTTTTGAATCAATACCCGCTGCAATCAATAAATTAGAATGCGGGTCGTAAGCCAAACTATTCAACGTCTGGAATTCCAACACACTGTTTCTGGTCTTACCCTGTATCGTAAAATTCAACAATTTACCATTGGCCATCCCAACCCAGAGAAAATCGCCCAAAGGCAAGAAAACCATTGCATTAACACGTCCTTGTACTGCAATAGTTTTAAACAGCACAAAATTCTTATCGAAAATCTCTATTTTATTCAGAGACGCCACAGCCAAAAAGTTTGAGGGACTGGAAAATGCAGTACAACTAAAATACCCATTGTTCCGGATAGTTCGTATTGCTCTATTATGGTGCAAGTCCCAGACACAAGTTGCATAGCGGTTCCGATTGGCATTACTATGGGTACTCAAAACAAGCCCATCTTTCTGAGAAACCACCACACCCTTCACATCTCCCGCATTTCGCTTCAGATTTGTGATCAAATTAATCGTTTCCGAATTCCAGACTCCCAGTTTATTCTCCACATCGGCAGTCACCAAATACCCCCCCATTCCAAAAGCCACAAACTTCAGATCCACATGGGGCGAAATCAGCTTAAGCAAACGACTATCCCACGACCATAGGCCAGAAATACTCTTATCTCCAGCCACATAAACCTCAGAAACAGATTTGCCGAAACAAGCCGCATTCACCATTTTATCGAAATGGATTTTTGATATTACCTCACCCTGCATCGTTGCCAAAACCAAAGAGCTGTCAGAGCCAAGTGTCATAAAATCCGAACTATCAGGTGCTAACATAATGCTCGTAATCGCATCTTCGTGCATCTGTATGGTTTGCAGCAATTCGCCACCTAAGGTGTAAATGCGTACGTTTCCATCCGAGCAACCCAATAAAACCCGATCACCATTCCTTGAAAACACAAAATCGTAAATAGGATACAACGTCTGAATCGTATGCAACAACAAGCC
>JBDKHP010000334.1:0-4087 GCA_039797645.1 Bacteroidota bacterium | reverse complement strand
AACCTCGGCTATCGGTAAAAATTTCGCTCGACAGTTTACAATCGGTAAAACTGTCGTACAACCGCACGCGCCAATACCTGCATTTGGTCTCGAACACGAGTTCGCCCTCGCCCTTAGACATTTGGGTGCCAAGTAATAAGTACATAAAGCCTCAAATTGCCGACCAGTTAGCAGTGGGATATTTCCGCAATTTTGCGAACAATGCCTACGAAAGTTCGGCTGAGGTGTATTACAAAGACATGCAAAACCAGATTGACTACCGCGATGGGGCAAATCTATTCCTCAACAAACATATTGAAACAGAGATGCTTCGTGGTAAGGCGTATTCCTACGGACTTGAACTGATGCTCAAAAAGAATACGGGCAAACTCACCGGATGGATCAGCTACACTTTGGCCAAAACATGGCGCAAAATTCCGGGCATCAACAACGGCCAACGCTACGCATCGAGCTACGACCGCACCCACGATATATCGGTAATTGCAGCCTACGAAATTGATGACCGTTGGAGTCTTTCTGCCGCATGGGTATTTGCAAGCGGAAGCCCAACAACCTATCCAGTTGCAAAGTACGAAATTGAAGGCTCTAGCACGGTGTACTACTCCGAGCGAAACGCTTACCGACTCCCTGCTTACCACCGTCTCGATTTGGGCGCCACCTACGAACCCCGTGGTAACAAAACCCACAAATGGCAAAGCAGTTGGTCATTTTCGCTGTTCAACGTCTATTCGCGACGCAATGCATACTCCATTTCGTTTCGTCCCAACCAAGACAATCCCAGTGTGAGCGAAGCCGTACGGCTATCGGTTATCGGATCCATAATCCCAAGCGCAACCTACAACTTCAATTTCTGACGCTTAAACACCGATTAATGAAAGCATTACTAACCATCGGGATGCTCGTGGCATCCAATATATTCATGACCCTCGCTTGGTACGGACACCTCAAATTCAAAGAAATGAGTTTCTTCCAAAACCTCGGCCTCATCGCTATCGTGTTCATAAGTTGGGGAATTGCGCTGTTCGAGTATTTTTTTCAAGTGCCAGCAAACCGAATCGGTTTCCGAGGAAACGGTGGGCCATTCAGTCTGGTAGAGCTAAAGGTCATACAAGAAGTAGTTTCGCTCATCGTGTTTGCGGTATTCACAACCTTGGTATTTCGCACCGAGACCTTCCGTTGGAATCACCTCGTAGGCTTCATCTTTTTGGTGTTAGCAGTGTACTTCATCTTTCGGAAATGACACAACAGAGAATAATAATAACACACACATTTACAAACTTATACAACAAATGAAAGTATCATTCTATCTATACATAGCACTCTTCGCGGCAGCGCTCAGCGCCTGCGAAGACGTGGTAACAATCCCCCTCGACGAGGGCGACAAAAAGTACGTAATTGATGCCTATATCGAAAGCGAAGGTTCGCCACAAGCCACCATTAGCCAGACGCAGGCATACAACAACCAAGCTAGTCCGTTGCGAATTGAAAATGCCATTGTGAGTATTACCGACGCAAAAACCCCGTCAATTACCGTACAACTCGACAAGCAAACCAGCCCCGGCGTATATACCACCACCAGCCCATTCGCAGGCACACAAGGCCATGTGTACGAACTTCGTGTACAGATTGGCACAGAAGTATTTACAGCCCGCGACACCCTCAAGCGCATCACACCAATCGACGCCATCAAAGTAGAGAAAAATGCAAATACCGACACCCGGCTAAGCATCAAAATAGACCAGCAAGAACCAGCAGGGCTCGGCGACCAATACCGCTGGATATGGTATGCCAACGGCCAAACCCAACTACACCCTGGCTTCTACGCCACCGCCGACGACATGTTAGTCGATGGTAACTACATATCCAACCTCACGATCTTCAACGCCGAATACAGCTATGGTTCCTTCGAGTACGAAATACCCCATGGCGCGGCTGTGCGCATAAAAGTTCTTTCGCTGAGTAGGCCTGTATTTTTATATTACCAACAATTGCAAATGGGTTCGTATGGACAAAATATGTTTTCACCACCCCCCGCCAACGCCCCCGGAAATATCCAAGGTGGCGCATTGGGTTTCTTTAGAGCCTCCGCCGTAAGCTGGTCGCCAGAAACAATTTATCCGTAAAAAATTAAGACAGAAGGGGGGGGCGAAAGCCCCTCTCCAATTTCCTACCCGAGAGAAAAATAAAAAAAATGATTAGGAGCTGTAGCCCAACAATATTTGTAAGGGCGGCTACCGGCTATTCGCTTGTAGTCCTCGCGTTCGGGTACGAAATCAACTGGAAACCTTTGTATTTCAAACCAATAACGTCTGATAGCTGCCACCGCATCACGCCGCTGTGGGCTACCGCTGCTATCCGGGCTAGACCGATCGGCAGCACCATTTGTAACGCCGTAGGTACGCTGGGCAAGCACTTTACCTTGGCCTGCGGCCATGTGGCCTCTACGACCGACAAGCCTCCGGCTTGCCAGAATCCTCGACTTGCTCAACAACGACGCTTACCTGATGTCATCATTCCGACAGAAACGAGAAATCTGTCATGCAGAAAAATACGACATTGTATTTGCCTCATTACTCAAGTATTCTTTTTCTTTGTCTTCCAAAATTCATGGTCTTTGTCGAGAAACACAACAAAGAAGGTATTTCCCTCAAAATAACCTATTATACACTCTTTCCCTTGAATGTGCATCGAACACCAAGTCACGTCTGGCAAGATGTGTTTGGGATACACAAATCCAGAATCAGGCGGGAAATCATTCTTTGTATAGGGCTTTATTATTTGTTGAGATGTTGCCTGCCCAACCGTTAGCTGACAAACCTCTCTTAATTTACTCACAGCAAGAGCCAAAAGCTGCTCTTTCTCCCACTCTTCAAAACTCTGCCCTTGATTCCTATCAAAATCTTTAAAACTCAAGACTATAAAGGGTTCTTTTTTTACACCTGCTTTTAATTCAAGCTTATTGCTATCTCTTTTATAAGGTGTTTCATTTCGCGCGTCAAATTTATTTGGTCTCGCTTTTCCCATAAAGTAAGTCGTATAATTTTTCATCGATATCGAAATATGGGATTGCCCCATATTTACCATCCATATAATTCTTAGAAAAGGCAGAACTATTTCTTACTTTATCCGATTTAAAATCGCCCAGCGAGACAAGTTCAGATGCTCCAAATTGATTTTTTCCCACAAACCAAATCTGATCCCTTCGAAATGTTTCCTTATTCAACAACGAAACATCGTGCACAGCACAAATAAGTTGCGCATTGTTTATATTGTATTTATGAAAAAAATCAAGTAACCTTAGCGTAAGATGACTATGCAACCTTGAATCTAACTCATCAATAATTAATAGCCTCCCATTTCGTAAAGTATCATACCATGGCCCTAAAAGATACAAGAGCTTTTTTGTTCCTTCTGATTCTTGCGTATCAAAATTAAAGGGAACGGTGTCAACAAGTTGATTAGAACTATCAAATTTTTTATGAAATGTAATTAGCTGATCTCTTTTTGCTTGCTTAGACTGAATTTTTTGAATGCTCGTGAGAAGATTAATTACCTCCTCATCCTTTTCTTTATCTCGAAGTGTTTCAAAATCAATTTCACTGACATTTTCTTCTTCAGTTAGCAAGTTTGCAATCTCTAAATATTTTACAAAATGAAGTACCCAATTAAAAAACCGCCTGTCTGATTTTAGTTTGTCAATTGTATAGCGTTTATGTCCTCTATCGTGTATCCCATTTACGAAATTATTTTTCTTAAACCATTCAACAACATTGCTTGAAATTTCTTTGCCTAAAGTTGCTAGAAGTGAGATGAATAAGACATTATCTTTCACATCCTCTTCTTTTCCTAAGGCCTCTTTGAAAGCAGATTTATTGACTTCAATATGCTGCAATTCTCTTTTGAAAAGATAAACTTCTTTGGTAGTCGTATGGAAAAGCCATTCGGAAACAATCTTATCGTAATCAATCTCAAATCCATAACGATATTTAATACTATCTTGAATAAACGAAATTTCAAAATAGCTACTTTCTCTCTCGGACTCTGTATTCAATGCAAACTTTTCTAGAGGAAATTTCCGCTCAGCATT
>JBDKHP010000333.1:0-5320 GCA_039797645.1 Bacteroidota bacterium | reverse complement strand
AGAAATAAAATAATGTTTAGGAGCTGTAGCTCAACAATATTTGTAAAGGCGGCTGCCGGCTATCCGCTTGTAGTCCTCGCTGGTGGGTACGAAATCAATAGGGTTCTTGTGTATTTCAATCCAAATCTTTCATTAACTGATGCTTACGTACGCCAGCTGTGGGCTACCGCTACTATCCGGGCTAGTTCGGTCGGCAGTACGATCTATAACGCCGTAATCTCGCGGGGTGTACCAAATGCTTGGCCTTTGGCCATGGTACCCTTACGACCGCCAAGCCTACGGCTTGCCTAAAAAGCCCAACTTTTCCCGAGAAGAACTCCTTGTCGATGCAATTATTACTGGGGCTGTTATGGGAATAGTGGGTTTTAGCCAAGCCGTAGGCTTGGAGTCCGGGCTTCATGGCCGTAGGCCAACTAGGGCGTTTGCCCCGTTTGAGGACGGCATAGGATTGGAAAGTGGGGCACGGCCTAGCCCGGATAGTAGCGGTAGCCCACAGCAAGGTGACGCAATGACCTTTTGTACAGTGATTTGATTAAAATACTCGGGCAGCCAAGTGACATCGTTCCCGTTTGCGAGGACTACAAGCGGATAGCCGGCAGCTGCCCTATCTTTGAAAAGTTTGGCTACCGCTCCTAATCTTTATTTTTTTTCTTTGGCTTTCGAATGTATTGCGAGATTGGAAACTTGGCAATGAGGAGTCCACTCTAAAAAGTATGTTCGCCACGAATGCACGAATTTTTATAATGTATAATACCTTGAATACATGATAGTTATTTTTACGAATATTTTTTTTCAAAGAAAAAAAATGCTTTTTAGAGTGGACTCAATGAGAATAAAAAAAGTTGCTTTATTTATTTCGTAACAATCTAATTATAAATGGTTTAATTATCTCAAAACTAAGCATACAACATTTACCTTTGCTTATTGACTGTGCCTAGGCATCGGCCTGCAAATTAAAGAATGCTGTTTGCCGAGGTTTTCGTGTGATTCTCCAAAAATTGAGAATTGCTAATTGAACACCACCTATTTGTGAAAGAATAACTTATAGCTACCGACGTATTTACAATTTAAGATTGTGCCAAAGGTACTGTAAACCAAAATGTGCTTCCTTTACCTACGCTACTTTCTACACCAAATTCACCGCCGTTGCGTTCCACGAAACTCTTCGCCAATTTGAGTCCCAGCCCCGAACCTTTTTCGCGAAGCGTACCGTATGTGGTAAACACGTCGTGTTGCGAAAGTAAAATTGGGATGTTTTCGGCGGGGATTCCTATGCCATTGTCAATCACCTTCACTAAGGTAAAGGCTTCTTGTTTTTTTAAAACAAGCTGCACATTTGTGCCAGAGTCGGAGAATTTTATAGCATTACTCACCAAATTGCGCAATACAGTGTTTACCATCCTCACGTCGCCAAGCACGAGGGTGTCCACCGTACCCAAAATTTCAATGTGTACATCTTTTCCCGACGATGCACTCTCTAACAATGCCACCGATTCATAGACTGAGTTCATTAGGTCGAATGGTTCTGGGTTGAAGACCATCAAGCCGTGTTCGTTTTGTGCCCATTGTAGCAAATTTTCAAGCAGTGTGTAGGATTGAGATGCGTTTTTGTGCAGCTTGGCGATGATTGCTGGCGCGGAGTCGGATCGTAACATGTCTGGTTGTGTTTCCAGAATTTCGAGCATTCCTTTCAGGTTTCCGATTGGGCCGCGTAAATCGTGGCCAATTACGCCAAACAACCGATCTTTAGCCCGATTGATAAGGTCGAGTTCGTTGTTTTTGTGCTGCAATTCAGCAGTTCGCTCGTCCACCCGAACTTGTAAGGTTTCGTTGAGAGTTCGGAGTTCTTGCAAAAGATCGAAGGTTCGTAAGCCAGAAACTAACACCGAGATTACTTTGTTGGCCGTTAGTTCGGTCTTTGTTTTATAGTCGTTTATATCGTAGTCGATTACCACTTTGCGTTCGGGAGCATATCCTGGCTGGCCTGTCCGGAGAATAATTCGTATTTCCTTATTTTGTAATTCTTCCCGAATGAATTGGGTGAGCTGCAAGCCAGAATCGTAGGATTCCATTACGACGTCTAAAAAGCAGACAGCAATGTCTGGGTTGTTTTGCAGCAATTCGATGGCTTGCATAGAATTGTAGGCATGTAGGGACAACATGCGCTTGTTGTTGAAGAGAAAGTCGCGAATAATGATCTTTGTGGCAAGATGAATATCTTCTTCGTCGTCCACGATGAGTACTTTATAAAACTCTTCGGGCTGCTTGGGATCGTTGGTGGTGTCTTCGTTGAACAACACGTTTTCATTCTGTGCGTCTTCAGCAAATTGAAAATGCTCTGGATCTGAAGATCCTTCAAAATTGAAAACTTTTTTGGAATCTGACATATTACTAAGAATTGACGTATATATAGGTTTACGAACGTGGGATTTTTACAACAAAACGGGTTCCTTCGCCGGGTTTACTGATACAGTCGATGCTGCCCTGTAAATGTTGACGTACTAGGTTGTATATAATATGTAGTCCCAAACCGGTTCCTTGCATTTTATCGGTAGTAAAGAACGGCTCGAAAACGCGCTCCCGAACAGATTCGGGCATTCCTTTTCCGTTGTCGGCAACGGTTAGGTGTATAAACCCATCTTTCGCGATAATGGAAAGCTCAATAAACCCAGCTTCCTGATCGACAAAAGCATATTTTAAGGCATTTACCATGAGGTTGGTGATAATTTGTGCGTATGCCCCCGAAAAGGAGTAGATAGAAATTTCTGACTCTGCAACAAGTCTCACCTCGATTGGTCTGGCCTGGTATTTAGGTTTGAGGCTTGTAATCACTTCTTTTACAAGCCCTATGAGTTCAAAATTTTGTTTGGAATCGTGTTGCTCCTCAATAGAAAGCTGTCGGAAGTCTTGTATGAGCCGAGCAGTTCGCTGTAAATTATTCAGAATGAGCCTAGAGGATTCGTAACTTGTTTCGAGGTAGTTTTGTAAATCGGTTCGTTTCATGGTATTGGCTTTGTACACGCTCACGAGTTGTTCTGTTTTCCCCATTAAATCGGAGGCGAGAGTTACCCCGATACCCACAGGGGTATTAATCTCGTGTGCCACCCCAGCCACTAAGTTCCCCAAAGCGGCCATTTTTTCTGACTCTACCAATTTATGCTGTGTTTCTTGTAGTTGTACAATTGCTTCCTCGAGGTGATCTTTTTGTACATTTAATGTTTTATTCTGTAATTGAATTTGGTTTTTTTGGCGCAGTGCTTCGACATTGGCAATCTCGAGTAGTTCGAGGGCTTTCCGTTTTTGTTGGTTGTTCTGCAAAATAATTACGAGGGAAATGGCACCTAGAACCAAAATTATTATCAGAAATACGAGTCGATTTCTATTTTCAGTTAGCTTTCGTTCGTTTTCAAGTCGTGTTTTGAGTTCGTGTTCACGGTCTAGTTCTGCACTTTGTCTGAGTATTTTCACTTCGAGTTCACTTCGCGAGAGGTTTGCGACCAAGCTTTTCTGCTCGCTGGTAAATTCACTAATTTCCTCTTTTGTCTTAGCGAGTTGTTTGTCCTTTAACTTGAGTTCTATTTCTTGGTTTTGTTTTTCGGCTTCTGCAAGTTGGGCGCGGAGTTTTGAATTTGCAACTTCCTCCTGCGATTTTTTTATTTTATCTCCTTGTAGTTTTTCGTGCATTTGCTTGTATAACTCAAAATATTGGAGAGACATTTTGGCATTTCCCATTTTCTCGTAGGTTTCGGCGAGCATGGCATAACAACTTTTCATTTGGGGAATGTCATAGGTTTCGCGAGATATAGAGAGTGCTTCATCCAGACTTTTTACAGAGTCGTCGAATTTTTTGAGATTGTTGAGCACAACCGATTTATTGATGAGTGCCGATATAATACCAATACGCTCCTTCTGTGACCGTCGTGCTGCAAGTGTCTTGTCGAAAAATTCGAGCGATTTCTGGTATTCGCCTAAATCGGAATAAATCATTGCCAAGTTGTTGTGTATCATAGCCATTCCGTTCTCGTTTCCGATTGTGAGGTTGTGCTTGAGCGAGAGTTCGTAGAATTGTACGGCTTCAGGGAAATGATTGTGTTCCCAATATAGCATCGCGATGAGATTCAGATAGCGTGATGCCTCTTTAAGATCATTTCGCCCCAACCACTCAGTATATTTCTGGTTGTAGCTGGTAATAGCGGCAGAATCTTGTCGGGAAAGTGGATATACTTCGTAAGCCTGAGCTGTCTGTATCGTAAGCAATAACAAGAGCCATAATGTACAGAGACTTAATATTTTATATATTTTCATGCGTTTTAGTTTATCTCGGCCTACAAATCTACATATTTTAGGGGTGTTTGGTGTTACTCGATATACTTTAATGCGGGAGAAAACTTGTAGAATGGGGTAAGGCTTCAACTTAGTTGTTTTTGAATGTAATAGTAGCGTTGTGAACATAAGGTTGTCTAACAATATTTCACATACTAGGCCGTGCAGAATTGTGCCGATGGGAAATTTTGGCGTGAGATTGAAATACAACAAGCACGTCCTAGCCCACAGCCGACCTTATATAAACTGAGAGGCAATAGTTCCAGAATATTATTTTTAATAGATTGTATTCGGGTGCTGGGTTTTTGCGCTGCTTGTGCTATTTTGCGGGCGGTTTTGGGTGCGGACTGTTTCCGTGTTTTTGCTAATATCGTACGATAATGAAAAATCTAACTGCTTTATTATTTGCTATTTGTGTATTTTACAATTTGGGGTTTTCGCAACAAAATTCACCATCGGTAGATTGGAAACGGATGGAGACACCTCATTTTGAAGTGGTGTTTCCGTCCAATTTGCAAGGAGTTGGGCAGCGTATGGCCAATGAATTAGAACACTATTATATGCCTGTTTCTGCAAGTTTGGAGAAACAACCCAAACGTATTTCTGTATTTCTGTTTGGACAGTCGGCTGTTTCCAATGGTTATGTACAGCTGTTTCCCCGGTATTCAGCTTGGTATCCGATCCCGGGTCCGGACGCTGCAATGGGTGGCCAAGACGAGTGGTTTCGTTCTACGGGTATCCACGAATTTCGGCATGTGGTGCAATTTGACAAAGCAAACCAAGGTATGACACGCTTTTTTAGTCGCATTTTTGGCGATCTGATTCGCGCAGGATTGGCTTGGTCGGTACCATCGTGGTTTGTTGAGGGCGATGCGGTATGTATTGAAACCGCTCTGACGCACGAGGGCCGGGGGAGGCTTCCTTCCTTTGAAATGCCTGTACGAGCTTCGGTGTTGACAGGCAAAAAAATGAGCTACGAACAGGCTTATTTGGGCAG
>JBDKHP010000332.1:0-2992 GCA_039797645.1 Bacteroidota bacterium | reverse complement strand
GAATAAAGATGGTACTGTAGGTAAAGTTTCGGTAGTACGTCCTGTAGATCCATTGCTCGACAAAGAAGCGATTCGCGTTGTAAGCGAGATGCCAAAATGGGAGCCTGGGGAACAAAGGGGTAAAAAAGTGCCAGTTTGGTACACCGTTCCGATAAATTTCCAATTACAATAATATAAAAGGCCTCCCGAAATGGAGGCTTTTTTTTTGCTTTTTCTCTTATTGGGCAACGAGCGTTTACGCTGTTTCTCGACTCAAAACGACCTTAGCTCAACTCGGGGGCGTGTCGTCGGAAATTAATTCTATTTTTGCTACCACACTCTATAATTTGCGATATTTACTAAACTTCTATTGGAGGCGTAAAGTTATATTAAACGATACCAGTATGATAATTGTCAGTTTTATAAATGTTATGAAACAAAAATGGTGTAGAATTCGTCTAAATAGAGAATGGGTAATTCGTTTTTTGCCGATTCTAAAACACTAAACTATTGATTTATGAAGAATTGGAAACTTATACTATTGCTAATTGTCGGTTTATTTTCAATGGAGGGTATGCAAGCACAAAGTATTAGTAATATTTTGTCGAAATACACCGATACCAATGGAAAGATGTTTGTACAACCCCTTGCTGATGTATTCGGAGCAAATATGAACACAGGTTTGTTCAGTGGAGCCTATATTCCGAGCAAAAAATTCACAATGAGCCTAAATGTCGTTACCATGCTCGCAATTGTACCTCAATCAAAAAAAACGTTTATGGCGACCCCTATTGACGATGCTTTTGGTACAAGCCCCGTAGAAACAGCCACTATTTTTGGTTCGCCCAACGGCGCGGTACTTATTGGACCTGCGGGAACGAAGTATTACTTTCCTGGAGGTTTTGAACTTAGTCAAGTACCGTTTGCTACACCTCAGCTTACAATTGGTTCGTTATATGGCACCGATTTGTCGGTGCGATTTGCTGCGTATAATATCGGGGGTGATTATGGTAAGTTTAGTTTTATTGGTTATGGTTTGCGCCACAGTATTAGCCAATACTTTGAAGGCCTACCTGTCGATTTGGCCGTTGGGTATTATTACCAACGCTTTAAGGTAGGTACTTTGTTTGATGCCACAAGTAGTTTTATTTCGGCACAAGTGAGTAAAGATTTATCCGTGTTTACTTTTTATGGCGGTTTGGGCATGGAAACGTCAACTTTCGATGTGATGTATGAATTTAGCCCTGGCGATAGTTTTAATGTGAACACAAAAGGCAAGAATTCTGTGAGGGCTACATTGGGTGTGAAAGCCAACTTAGGGCCAGTTCGTTTGAATGTAGATTATAATATGGCCGACCAAAGTGTATTGTCAGTTGGCTTGGGTTTTGCTATTGGCGATAGAGCACCAAAGGTTAAATCAGAAGGAAAGTAGAATAATAATCAGTTGAAAACATAATTTAAAATTAAAGACATGAAAAACATCTCGTTTATATTACTTGCTACCACAATCTTGTTTTTTGGTTCGTGCGAAGATAAAATGGTGAAACTCTATCCGACGATGGATGGAAAAAAAGAATTCGTTATCTCCAACGTAGGTTCGTTCTCTAATGAGGTTATTATTTCTAGGGCTGATATTGAAGCAAGTCTGAAAGATTTAGACATACCTGCAGAAGGTGAAGTTTTGTCGGTCAGTGTAGAGACTGTTCAACTTAAAGTTGCTCCTAAAGCAGATAATGCGTGTACTGCTGTTATGGTAAGCGGTACCATTCAGGAAATTGGTGTCGCAACAAAAAAAGAATTTGTAAAAAACTTCCAATTGCCAGTACCCACAGAACCCATGACGATAAAACTGGGTGGTTTGGTTGAAGCTGGGGTTGCTGAGTTTACGAGCCAGTTGGATAGGATTATACGTACAAAAACTTTACCCGCAGATTTTACAGGTCTTAAATGTGTCGTAAGTGGTACGTCGTTTCCTGTTGATAAAAAACTAAGTTTCGATATGGAACTGATTGTAAAGATTACGATTGAGTATCAACAAAAAGTGAAGATCTAATATTACGGAGCTTGGAAACAAAAACGCCGCGTAGCAATACGCGGCGTTTTTTGTTTATTGGTCAGTTCGCTTGAGTATGATTTTCTGACTGTTGGCCAGTTGCACTTGTTGCTTGTAGTCGTTTATGGCAGCAAACAGGGTTGGGGCAAAGGAGCCTGCGTGGGTCGTAATTTTGCGTTCTATCCTTATATTGTTTCCTACACGGGTTGCGTATAGGGCATAGCTACCAAATACCGATTTAACTTCGGTGTCTTGGGGTAGCGACTCGATAGCGTAGTTAGCAGGGATTTCAATATCGAGCTTGTCGGAACTGGAATAAGCCATGGATTGGAATACATTCTTTGTTCGTTTGGCCTGAATTTTATCAAAATTATCTGATTCCGACAGATATGTAGGGGTTACAAACAAGCGATTTCCAGACTTTGTGGCAATTTGTGCAAGTTTTCCGTTTACCACCAATTGTGCTTTCGCAGCCGAATCAGACGCATCTGTAAGACTAAAATTGTCGATTGTAAATGATTTGGAACTCAGCTTTTTGAGTAACATTTTCTTCTGGTCGTCGGGGCTATAGTAATACAAGGGGAACACTTCCTCGAACATGAAATTCTGGTAGTTGCCTTGAAACGTAAATTTGGCACTTCCGTCTTCTTGAACCGAGAGTTTGGTTTGGACAAGCTTGGTGTTTTGTTCACTGGAATAATTGGGCGTACGTACCAGTACACCTCCCTCTGGTTTAATGAGCAAAGCGTATCGGTTCATGTTGTTGTCGCCAATATAGCCCATCGGGATTTTCTGGCTGGTACATTCGAGCCAGATAGTGTCTTGGGCATCGGGTACACAGACAATGATGTGGTTGGTTTGGTCCGCGCTGGCAAATTTCGGGTACTTAATCTCTTGGTAGTCGCCACTGCCAATCTCGGCATAAAATGCCTCAATTCCTGCACATTTAAGGAGCGATTT
>JBDKHP010000331.1:0-5513 GCA_039797645.1 Bacteroidota bacterium | reverse complement strand
GCACGCCTAACCTACAAACCCATAGGCGACCTAACCATCGGTGTAACCGTAGCCGGCGATCTCAACGAGTACAACGGCTTCCACGACAACGACGGCGACGGAGTACCCGACGATATCGATTTTGCACCACTCGACAAATCCATCTCGTCCGAGTACGACCAAGCAATAGCAAAGTTAAAGGCTGAAACAACGCTTACAGATGACCAAATTACTGAACATGCCAACATCGACGTAAGAACGGGCTTAATCAAAGACGCAACAAGAGGCGTAGATCAGTTCAACATCCAGAACGAAACCAGCCGCTCCATGGTCGTTTCTGCCGACATCAGCTACCCCGTAATCGACGGCGAAAAAGTACGCCTTGATGTCTATTCGCATTTCACTCAAATACTTGGCTACGGCAGCGGATTTGCGGCCCCAGGTTTACGCCTGAAACTCGGCAACTCATTCTCGTTATACGGCGAATACCGCAATGCCACCAAAGAATTCATGTTCGGCTACTTCAACAGCACCTACGACATAGAGCGTGCAGTATTTGTAACCGACCCAATCACCAATAAACAAGTTGCTTACACCCGCCAAGATCGTTTGGCCGACATCCAAACCACACTCAACGGTTACTACGTAGGTGCCGATCTAAACTTGGCCAATATCATCAAAGCAGGTATCAGTTACCAAGATCTTATTGGTGCCGACAAATACCACCAACGCACCCTACGCGCCGAAGCAGGCCTCGCCCAAGACCTCATCCCGATGGTTTCCGAGCTAAAAGCCTACTATTTCCAAGACAACGTACAAGATTTCCGCGATTGGAAAACCCCAAGCACCGTTATGGGCGTACTCCTAGGCTACAACATGAACGGTGTAGTAATGGGCATCGACTACCGCTTCACCTTCAAAGATCTCGACGGAAGTGGCAAAATCGACCAATCCAACGAAACCTTCAAAACAATTGCATTCCGCACACGCGTATCGTTTTAGATCGTAAGCATCATACAATCATACAAAAAGGGGGCGCGAGTCCCCTTTTTTTGTACCCAAAAATCGCCCGATTAAAAACAAAAGAAAAAATAAAGATAAGGAGCTGTAGCCCAACAAAATTTGTAAAGGCTGCTGCCGGCTCTTGGCTGTAGTCCTCGCAACGGGTACGGCATCAGTTGGCCGCTTACGTATTTCAATTGAACCACAGTACAAACGGCCACTACGTCAGATGCTGTGGGCTACTTGCCGCGATCCGGGCTAGTTGAGGCGGCAGCTCCATCTTAGGCGCCGTAGGTACGCACATCAAATACTTTCAGTTGGCCTTTGGCCATCTGGCTTGAGTGGGTACAATGCAATATGCTTGGGTTGCTCCTAATGCAAAAGGGCTAGTGCGCTAAGTCGTGGTGTGAACTCGTGGCTGCTGGGTGGGTACTTTGGGCGTTATATGGCCATCGGCCAACTGGTGCGCTTGCCCTACGTACTTACGGCGTGGCTTTGGAAAGGGGAAGCACGGCCTAGCCCGGATAGTAGCGGTAGCCCACAGCTGGCGAACAGAAGTATCAGTAAATGAAAGTGTTGGATTGAAATACAAACGCAGCCTGCTGATTTCGTACCCTCCAGCGAGGACTACAAGCGGATAGCCGGCAGCGGGGCTTATTTGAAAAGTTTGGCTTCCGCTCCTAATTATTTTTATTTTACTGGCTTTCAATATGATACAACGTGTATGAAAAACTCGACGCTTTGACGATTGGAATTTGTAAAATGCGTAAATTCTCGAACGTCCTGCTTTGTTGCTTCAGTTTTGTCGGCTAGCCAGTAATTGGCGATCTATTTGTTTTGTTTGGCTTATCCTCCTAATTATTTTTTTAATTTTGCACGGGCAATGTGCGCTGCGAATTGTGGCGTATTTTATAATAAAATCGAGATTTAGCGACCAATAGATTTTGTCAGAATTTCTCAGTAATTATCTTTGCCAAAACTTAAACACAAAGCTGCCATTATGTACGAAATTAAAAAACAGTTTAGCTTTACCCGCATCGGTGGTGCGAATGGTGAATGTAGTTACAAAAGTTCTGTAATCGATTTTAGCCTGATTGGTCAGACCACCTATGAGGAATTATACGATAGAGACGGCAATGTAATTGAAAACCATAGCTATACTTATAACGAAGATGGTTTCCTCACGGAAGAGAAAAAAGATCAGGGGCAGCCGGGGCAGTGTGTACACTATTTTTATGAATACGATGAGTTTGGGCGAATTATGCGCAAAGAGCGTAAGCGTAAGGATAAAACATTGATGATTACAACTTACGAGATTCAGGAAGATAGGGAAGTGGAGACTACCACGGGGCCTAGTGGACTGATGATTTCTAAAATAGATCGTCTGTTTGACGAGATGGGTCGGGTTACGGAACTAATTGAGTTTCAGGAGAACGACACGCCTTTGTACCGACAGAAATTCTCTTACGACTTGGATGGTAATCTTACAATGGCTGAATATTTCGATGAGCAAGGGGAATTGATGGAATTGCATATTCGTGATTTTGATGAGATTGGCCATGTGGTGCGTTTCGAGAAGCAGGATTCTGAAGGTGAAATTATTGAAAACGAGCTACTTGAATATAGCGAGGAGGGTTTTGTTATTTCTAAAACAACCGTGAATTCTAAATTTGAGTACGAGTTTAATGAGTTGGGTCTGGAAGTGAAAATAAATGAATACACGCTCTCTGGCGAGATTGTTACCGAAAGAAGTTATGAGTACGACGCTTTAGGAAACTTAGAGCGCGAAAAATCGTACGACCACGTGGAAGAACAGGAGGTTGAAATTACGTATCAGTACGAGTTTTATGCTGAGGTGGTTTTTGAAAATGAATAGTTACTGAAATTGCTAGAATGATTTACTATAAAACAAAAGAAGAGATTGAACTGCTGCGCAATGCAGCCTTGGTCGTTTCTAAAACGCTGGGTATGCTGGCCAAAGAAATTAAGCCAGGGGTTACTTCGCTTTGGTTGGATAAATTGGCAGAAGAGTATATTCGGTCTTTGGGTGCAACCCCAGGTTTTTTGGGTTTGTACGGTTTTCCGAATACCTTATGTATGTCGCCCAATGCGCAGGTGGTACATGGTATCCCGAACGACAAACCGCTTGTGGAGGGCGATGTGATTTCGGTTGATTGTGGTGCGTATCTGGATGGTTACTACGGCGACCATGCTTATACTTTTGCGGTGGGCGAAATAAACCCAGCGACCAAACAATTGCTCGATGTTACCAAAAAAAGCTTGTATTTGGGTATCGTAAATACCAAAGTGGGTAACAGATTGGGCGATATTGGTTATAGTATCCAGAATTATTGCGAAAGTTTTGGCTATGGTGTGGTGCGCGAAATGGTGGGCCATGGTATCGGACGAAAAATGCACGAAGAACCGATGGTGCCAAATTATGGCCGTCAGGGTACGGGCAAAAAACTTCGAGATGGTTTGGTTATCGCTATCGAACCGATGATTAATATGGGTACTAAAAATATTCACCAACTGGACGACGGCTGGACGGTATTTACAACGGATAAAAAACCGTCGGCACATTTTGAACACGATGTGGCGATTGTAAACGGGAAACCCGACATCTTATCGACTTTCGACTATATTTACGAGGCACTAGGCATCGACTTATCTACGGCTCAGGAACTTCATGAGGCTGAGTTTGCTTTGGCTGGAAAGTAATAGCGATTGTGAATTTTATTTAAAATCCGCCCATCGTGGCGGATTTTTTTGCTTGATGATGTAAGGTTCGTCGTTTTGTAGCGTCAATCTTACAAAACCCATACTATGAAAAATATCGTATTTGTAACACTGTGGTTTATTCTTTTACATTCGCAGTGCAACTCGCAGACACAACACCAAAACACGAAACCAAATATGGACAATAAATTTAACGAACTGAATGCCGAAGAAAAGCGTGTGATTCTAGATAAAGGTACTGAGCGCGCTTTTACGGGTAAATATGACAACTTCTGGACCGAAGGCGAATATACTTGTAAACAATGTGGGGCAGCACTCTACAAATCGAGTTCGAAATTCGATGGACATTGCGGCTGGCCAGCATTCGACGACGAAATTGCGGGCGCAGTAACCCGCCACCCCGACCCCGACGGTAGGCGTGTGGAGATTGTTTGCACAAATTGTAGTGGCCATTTGGGGCATGTTTTTGCTGGCGAAGGTTTCACCGCCAAGAATACCCGGCATTGTGTGAATTCAATTTCGCTCAATTTTGTCCCAGCAACCGTAAAGGATAAGGTTTTGCAGAAAGCCTATTTTGCAGGGGGGTGTTTCTGGGGGGTTGAGTACTATTTCGAGCGGGCAAAAGGTGTTACTGATACCGAAGTTGGCTACATGGGTGGAACGAAGGAGTTTCCTACCTACCAGGAGGTTTGCGCGCATACAACGGGGCATTTCGAGGCAATTGAGGTTACGTACGATCCTTCAATTACGAACTACGAAGCGATGGCCAAAATGTTCTTCGAGACTCACGACCCGACCCAAACCAACGGCCAAGGCCCTGATTTGGGTGAACAATACCTATCGGTAGCATTCTACACTACCCCTGAGGAGAAAGCCACGCTTCAAAAGTTAATTGGCGTTTTGGAGGCTAAAGGAATGAAAATCGCAACAAAACTAATTCCTGCTACAAAGTTCTGGAAGGCAGAGGAGTATCACCAACGTTACTACGATAAAACTAAAAAAACGCCGTATTGCCACGCCTACAAGAAGCTTTTCTAAAATGTATTTTAATAAAAAGCCCCAGCCAATTCAGTGCTGGGGCTTTTGTTTGCTATTCTAAACCAGTTTGATACTTTCTATCAGCCCGAAGTAGCAAGAACGAAAAGAGTAAGCCAACCAAACCAAGACCAGCAAACATTAGCATGGTAATGGTGTAATCGTAGCTTGCTTTGCCTGCTGCTACAAGTTCAGAGGTAACTGTAGGGTTAGAAATATCTAAAATATAGCCTGCCAACATGGGGAATATTGCCAAGCCAATATTCTGCACAGCTCCCATAAGACCGTATGCAGTACCCAATTGCGAATCTTTTACCAATTTGGCCACAGAAGGCCACAAAGCCGCTGGTACCAAGGAGAATGCGATGCCCAACAATGCAATTGGTATATAGGGCCATACTTGGGTAAGTGCAAAAATTAAATGAACTACAAGCAACAACACAGAGCCAATAATCATCATGGTGGCTGCTTTGCCCCATTTGTCAATAAAGTATCCCAAGAAGGGTGTTACGACCATTGTACCAAACGGCAACAAGGACATCGACAAACCCGACATTTGTTCCGACATTCCAAATTTATTGACCAGTAGATCGGGTGCATAAGACATAAATGGAAATACTGCCGAATAAAATGTGACACAGAGCAATGATATATACCAGAATGTAGTGTTTGAAAAAAGTTGTTTCACCTGTGCCAAATCTATTTTTTCATCGTCTTCAACGAGCGATTTAGCTGAACTTGCCTCAGTTTGGGCCTCA
>JBDKHP010000330.1:0-2990 GCA_039797645.1 Bacteroidota bacterium | reverse complement strand
CTCAACTAAAAAAACAGACTCTAGTTAACAACAAATACTCTCGAAGAGTACACTCTAAAAAGCCTTTATTTACACAAATATTAAAAATATTTGACTGATAATCAACAGGTTACAAAGTACAAATTTGATAAAATGGAATTTTCAGGGTGGACTCCTCGAAACAAAAGATTCGAAGCAATGTAATCGTTCTCATGCCTGTTCTTAAGTTTAAGCTTGAAACTTATATCATTTTCATTGCCTCTCAAATGGTTTTAGGTATGCAAACAACGGGATTTTCGTTATTTATTCTAAAAATGAAATTAGGTCGTTTCTGCATTTCAGTTTGACTTGCCAAATCTGCTTCACTCCCCACTTGCATTGGGGAGTGAAGCAGATTTGGCAGCCAAGCCGTAGGCTTGGCGTGTGTGTGCCACATGGCCAACGGCCAAAGTAAAGAGTCTGCCCCGCGAACCTACGGCATCGCAAATGGAGCTGCCGTCCGAACTAGCCCGGATCGCGGCAAGTAGCCCACAGCACGTGTGGAGTGGCCGTTCGTGCTGTGGGAAAATTGAAAAACTTATGTAGCCAACTGACAACGTACCCGTTGCGAGGACTACAGCCAAGAGCCGGCAGCAGCCTTTACAAATTTTGTTGGGCTACAGCTCCTTATCTTTATTTTTTTTCTCGAACGGATTTGGGCGTTGGCTGGTTTGAAGTGCTTGACAACTGTGGCGATTCTGAGATTTGAGGTGTTTGTTTTGCTGATTCTGGGTGTTAATTGGCTCCGATTGTTGTCTGGCCTAAGGCAAAAACAAGAAAAGCCATAAAAATAGAGTATATTAGTTGAAAGTAATAACCAAGGTGATTTTCCGCGCTTTGTTGGTGAAACTGCTTAAACCAAGTTGAACTAAAGACAATTATGCAACGATACGTAGAACAACTTATTGACGACATTGGACTCGCTATCCAGAAATCGCCCCCTGAAAATCCGAATTCGCAGTTTGCGGAGACGGAATTGTGGGATCAGCTGATAACGATTGACGATATTATTAGTCTGGGTAAAGAGGAGCCTATGGTGTATTATCTTGGAATTAACGATCTTGTGTTTCCGCCGAGTAAACGATTGACGCCTAAACTCGCTGAACTGCTGGCGCGTGCAATTCTGGATCTTTGGACTGCGTTTCGGATTGAAGCCGAGTTTCCTGAGGGTTTTCCTTTGGCCGAATTATACCCTATGTTGCTTGACAAAATGCGTGAACCACTGATGCACTTCCCTATTGGGTTGACACATATAGAGTTCTGCGATTACGAGCCAACGACTTGTCCGTTTGGAGAAAAATATTGCACTTGTAATTCTACGGAAATAGAAGTGAAGCCAGACGAACCTTGTGGTTGCGATGAAAACGAGTGAGTTTGAATCACAACCGTAGGCCGATTACCAAGATGTCGTCAACCTGTGGCTCAGTGCCCTGCCATTGCTGGAGGTAATTTGTGAGCAAGGTGTGCTGTTGGTCGAGTGTATTTTTGTGGATTTCTTGTAATAAGTTTATGAAGTTCTTCGCCAGCATTTTATCCTTGGTCTGGTGGTTGAATTGTGAGTAATAACCATCCGTAAAGAAGTATAAAACGTCATCGGTTTGCAATTGAAACTCGTGATTGGTAAAGGGTTTTTCTTTACGGTGAACGCCTATCGGCATTCTGTCGGCTTGTAGCTTGTGCATTACGCCTTCGCGGAAAATCAATAAGGAATTGTAGGCTCCTGCAAAACTAAGGATCTTGGTTTGGGTATCGATACAGGCAAATGCAATGTCCATACTGTCGTGTTGTTCCCTACTTTCGCCATCTTGGTACAAGGCTTGTTTTAGTTTCTGGCGGAGTAAATCCAAGGCTTGTGCAGCTGACACCCCATCTGGTTGAGACACAATTTCGTGTAGAAATGTAATACCCATCATGCTCATAAAAGCTCCAGGTACTCCATGCCCTGTGCAATCTACGGCTGCAATGAAGATGAAATTTTTGTGGGCTTGTACAAAATGAAAATCGCCACTAACTGTATCTCGTGGTTTGAATAGCACGAAGTGTTCCGAAAAGAAGGGGGATAAGGCATTTAGTTTCGGAAGAACTGCCCCCTGAATTCGTTTGGCATAGTCGATACTGGCGGTGATTTGTTTGTGGCTGCTTGCAATAATTTTGTTGAATCGAGCCAGTTTGTTTTGTGCATCTCTGGCGTCGGTTATGTCTTCTTTAATCGCAATATACGAAACGATTTCGTTTGCTTCGTTTTTTATGGGCGTAATTATAGAAGTTTCCCAGAATGTTTCACCATTTTTACGTCGATTGAAAAACTCACCTTTCCAGGTGGCTCCAGATCTTATGGTAGTCCACATTTGCCGATAGAATGCTTTGTCATGGTATCCGCTTTGTAATATTCTGGTAGATTTGCCTACTACTTCCGCAGGAATAAACCCCGTAACATGGGTAAATGCCTGATTTACATATTCTATAACTCCTCCATTGTCTGTAATCACGACAATTGATTCGGATTGTTCTACTGATGTTTTTAGCTTTAATAGCAACAGATCGCTTGCTTTAAGTGCGGCTAACTGACTGGTAATGGCTTGGCTTTTTTCTAATATGTCGTCGTTTAATGCTCTTATCTCTTCGTTTTGCTGAATAAGTACTTGGTTTGCTAGGGTTACATCTGTAAAAAGAGCTTGAGTCTTCGCTTCCTGCAAAAGTAGTTCTTCGTTTTTTTCAGAAAGTTCTTCCATTAGCACAGTGCGTTCTTCTACCTCTTGCTTTAGTTTCCAGCGTTGCTCGTAAGTGAAAGCAATAAGATCTGCCATTTGGCCAATTTCATTCTGTTGGCCAAGGTAGGGTTTAATTGGGGTTTGAGAATCTGTATCTAGGCTGACGATGAGGGCATTGAATGGCTTGAAAAAAATTTCGCGAAAAATGAACAATACAATTACAATGGCAATAAGCGCAATAATAAAAACAAGACCTATTAC
>JBDKHP010000329.1:0-8724 GCA_039797645.1 Bacteroidota bacterium | reverse complement strand
TTGCCTGTGCTTACGCACCTCAATCCGCTGGATGCTAATACATTGCGTCTTATTCTTACCGAGCCTAAGAATGCTTTGGTGAAGCAATACGTGCGCTTGTTTGAGATGGATAATATTGGGCTTAGTTTCGAGGATGCTGCTTACGATTATATCGTTGAAAAAGCGGTGGAGTACAAGCTTGGTGCAAGGGGTTTGCGTTCAATTTGTGAATTGGTGATGAAGGATGCCATGTTTGAGATGCCTTCTACGGCTGAAACGCAGTTGTTTGTAAGCAAGAGTTATGTGGAGGAGAAAATGGAAATGGGGAATTTGGAAGCTTTTGCAATGTCTGAGTAAAAGCTTCAGGATCAATTAAATAGCAAGAGGCTGCCTGTTTTTTGGGCAGCCTCTTTTTTTTTAGGCAAAAACGCCGTTAATGACCGAGCTGTATTTGTTTTTACGGTCGTCGATGCGTTCGTTCATGAGTATGGGGTAGCTACATTCTTCCATGAGGGCTTGGCTGGTGCGTGTTACGTTTTTGAATTGTTTGCCACCTAGTCCGCTCGATTCGTACTCAAAATCCCAGCCGAGAACCATTACGCGGGTTCCGAGTCCGTTCACTTTACGAATTAGAGGTACGTAGTCGGTGTCGCCTGCTATGAGTACCATTACGTCAAAGCCTTTGCGTACGGCAAGTTCGTAAGCTTCTAGTGAGAGCCATACGTCAATTCCTTTTTCGGAAACAAAGCCTGTTTTGGGATTGAGCTGAATTGGGTACACGTGTTGTACGATGCCTTGGTACATGAATAAGTCGTCGACCTTGCGCTCGTTGGTGAATTGTTTGAGGCGGTCTGCTTCTTCGGTGTATTTCTTTTCGAGTTGTGCGGTAGAGAATCTGCCACGAAACCAATGAGATTCTACTATCTGACTGTATTTTTTGTTTTCGCCCTCTTGTGTGGCTACTTCTTCGCGGATAAATTCTGCTAAACCGGAGAAATTGATATTGCTATTTCTTTCGTGATAATATCTGTAATATGTGTTTACCTTAGAGAAAAATGTTCCGTCGATAAACAGTGCAATTCTTAACATTTTGTTATTCATATTGTTGCATCTAAATTATAGTTTTTAATTGTTAGTTTTATTTCGTGAATGTGTTGCTGGGAATGCTCAGTGTATTTACTTTATATAAACTTCAATAATTTTTGCTTCGGTTATCGGTATGATTTGTAAGTTCTTTATTTCGGCAGGAATAAGTACCGTTTCGCCTTTGGCAACTTGGGTTGTTTGTTCTTGGGTAACAATTTGGATTGAGCCTTCGATTACCATATAGATCACAAACGAATCAATTTCGTTGTAATCTTTCTCAATCGGATTGTGGGCTGCGATGATACTTGTTGTAAAATAGGGGCAACTTGCAAGTTCAAGGGTTTCGTTTGGTTTGGGACGAACATTTGTTTTTACGTCTTTGTTATAAGTATAGTCGAGTACATCTACGGCCAATTCGGTATGCAGTTCGCGAGCTTGGCCATTTTCGAGGCGATTATAGTCGAAAATGCGGTAGGTAATATCAGATGTTTGTTGAATTTCAGCCAATACTATACCCTTCCCAATGGCGTGTACACGACCTGGATTAACAAAAAACACGTCGTTAGGCTCAACTTCTACGGCATTCATCAGTGTTTCTACGGTACCATTTTCCAGATGTGCTAAATATTCAGTTTTATCAGTTTGTTTGTTGAATCCGCTTACGAGTTTCGCCCCGGGGTCAGCTTGTAATACGTACCACATTTCTGTTTTGCCATAAGAATTATGCCGTTTGGCAGCTACCTCATCGTTTGGGTGAACCTGAATTGAAAGCTTGTCGGATGCGTCGATAAGTTTGATTAGTAATGGGAATTCATCTCCAAAAAAATCGAAAACTTTGTCGCCCACAAGATCGCCCATGTAGATTTCGGCAAGTTCCTGTAAATCGTTGCCTTCTAAAAAACCATTTGCAACGACGGAGATATTGCCTTCAACGGCAGAAATCTCCCAACTTTCACCGATATTCGCTTGGGGATCGGTGTGCTTATTAAGGATAGAATGTAGCTTTTTGCCTCCCCAAATTTTCTCTTTGAATATTGGTCTGAATTTAAGTGGATAAAGTGACGACATAATGTTTTCTGCTTTATTAGTGTGTTGTAAGTTCGTTGTTGGGGCACAAATTTAGTATTATTACGGTATAAATGATGGGTTGTTCCAATTTTTGAAACCTCGGTGTGGTTTCAGATATAAAATTTAAGAAGGTCAGTAAGTGAAGTTTTTGGTGGCCAGTCTCAATTTGCTACATCAATACACTGCATTCGCTACGACTCTAATTCGGAAAAACCGAAAAGCACAACAATGCACGAACATACAAAAATAGTTTGCCAATTGAAAAGCCAATAGAAAGCAAAAGCGAGGAGGCGCGTTTTTTCGTTTAGCTATTTTTAGGGTTTTGCGTGCCCAAGAAAACATTTCAGCCTTGACTTTTTGCATCTTTTGCGCAAGGAGTCAAGGCAAAAGAAGAGTCAGAAAGAACAAATGTGGCAAATTTTATAAAGTTTTTCGGATTGAGATAAAATAACAAGCTCTTTTCTAATCAGAAAGTAATCCTTCCGAATACCGCTTTGAGCCGTTAGCTGGAATTCCTCCTTATGCAATAAGAGAACTAATCTGGGCTTGTTGTAGCCACAGCATCATTTGTAAGACCGTATTTACGGAGGTCAAACGAGCCAGTTGACTTTCGTCCATGATACGTAGAAGTGCTTCACAACACAACGAAGCAGTAACCTTGGCAATATGCGTGTCGTATTCAAATGCTACATTATTTGGTTCAACACGAACGCCCTTTTAGGAGATCTGTTTCTACAGACAGAGGCTAAATTATGCATTATTTCAATCGTATTCGAAAAACCCAAATGCACGAATTCACATTGAAACGACTGGAATTCACATCCAAACGACTGGAATTCACATTCTAGCTTGCAAAATGCATTTGAAGCTTTTATCTTAGCATCAGTTCGTAGAAATAAGGGAGTCAGAACCGCATTAAATCTCCATCAGGCGTGATGTTAGACAGTAAATAGCCGAGATTATAAAAGAGATGAAACACTCACTTTGTTTCAAAACCGCCCGCCAAAAAACGTCTGGAACGGTATTATAGCCAGAGTACCCTCTCTCTGCAAGTCTATACTGACACCCTATTTTAGAAAGGCATCTCTTTGAGATGCTTTTTTAATTTTAACCCCCGCGAAGCTAACCTCCCGCAATTTTTCGGTTTTCGTTGTTTTATTCAACAATATTTTATTGGGTTTCTTCACAATGTTTTAATTTTGTAGCCCCGTTAAGGGTCGTAGCTTATTCTTTGTGTGGTAATGCGTTTGGATTTGGAAACACTGGGTTTGCTTATTTAGTACCTATTTTTGTTTATAATGTTTTGATAAACTGTTTTTTACTTGGATTTAGATGTTCGGATCGTTCGATTATTCGCTGTGATTGAAATCTGAGTCTTGAAATGTTCGCGGGATTTTTTGCCACAGAAATTGGCGTAAATCTTTGTGTTACTTAAAAGCTTTTCGCGGTTTTCGTTGAGAGCGGTACAAGTTTTGATTTGATTTTGGTTTAACAAAAAAATATTTTCATGAATCAACCTCGCCGTAAATACTGGGACATTAAGGCCATAATTCGAGAAAAAAGCCCTGTGGGTTCACGATTTATTCCTTGGTTCGTAATTGGATACATTAAGAATAAAGTAATTCATGAAGACGGTGTAAACGATATTCTAAACAAACTCGAAGGTCTCTATGGTACAGACTGGATGACAAAGGCGCTCGAGATATTAAATGTGACGATTGTCGTGGAGGGCGAAGAAAATATCCCACGCACGGGCGAAAATGTATTTATTGCCAACCATCCGTTGGGTAATATAGATGGTATGGCCTATTTTTCAATTCTGTCTCGTTACTTCAAAAAAATCAGATCCATATCAAACGCCTTATTGCAGCACTTTCCAAATATCGACGAACTCTACGTGCCGGTTGATATTCTTAACGAACGATCCAAAGAATCGCTCTTGGGTGTGGATAGGCTGTACCGCGAGCCTGGACAAATTATCCATTTTCCGGCAGGTGCTGTGAGTCGTGACATAGATGGTGTTATAAAAGACCTTCCTTGGAAAAAAAGTTTTGTAAACAAAAGTATCGAGTATCAACGCACAATCGTACCTGTGTTTATACATGAACAGAATTCAAAATTCTTTTACAGACTGTCCCGTTTGCGAATGTTTCTGGGCATAAAACGCCCCATAGAACTTTTCTACTTGGTGGACGAAATGTTTAAGAAGCGTAATATAACGCTACGCTTTACGATAGGAACTCCTATACCCGCATCGCGGCTTACTAAAGACAAAAGACCGCAAGAATGGTGCGAGATTATTAGGGCATATACCTACTCGCTTGCCACAAACCCGGATGCAAAGTTTTAAAAAAAATAGAGCGTCGTTTATACGCGACGCTCTATTTTTTTGTTTAGCAGGGCTTAGGAGCATCGAAATCAAAAAATGGCAGAAAGTCTTGTGTGTCTTTACGGTGGAAGTCTTTGTGGAAGAATTCGTTTGAAGATGCCGAATACTGATAGTCTTGAGACCAAACATCGATATTCTCAATTATTTCGCGAATGGCGCGTATTACTAAGTGTAGTTCTTCGTTCGTCATTGTGGGGTGCAGCGAAAGGCGTACCCAACCTGGTTTGAGGGAAAGATCGCCAGAATTTATCCGCGAGGTTATCATGTGCGAAGTGTTTATATCTACAGCAAGCAGAAAATGGCCATAAGTACCAGCACAAGAACATCCACCGCGTACTTGAATACCGTATCTGTCGTTGAGCAACCGTACGATAAGGTTGTGGTGTAGCCGGTCTATATAAAACGACACGACACCAATTCGTTCGCTTACATTTTGCGCAAGTATGTGTAGCCTAGGCATTTGGTTAAACGCATTGAAAACGATTTCCAGTAGTTCTTTTTCGCGTGCTTTAATACGCGCTACGCCCATCTCTTCTTTTAGGCGAATGGATAGGGCTGCACGAATCGCTTGTAGGAAACCCGGCGTGCCACCATCTTCTCGCAATTCTACATCGTCGAGGTAACTGTAGTTATTCCAACGATCCGTCCAGCTTACTGTACCACCGCCTGGTTGGTCGGGCACGAGGGAGTGGTATAACTCGCGGTTGAATACTAACACACCCGAACTGCCTGGGCCACCTAAAAACTTGTGCGGCGAAAACATTACCGCATCGAGTCTTTCTAATGCATCAGCTGGGTGCATGTCAATGTTTTCATACGGCGCCGATGCCGCAAAATCTACAAAGCAGTATCCACCACATTGGTGCATTATACGCGCCAAATGATAGAAAGGCGGAATTACACCAGTAACATTAGAACAAGCCGAAAATGCCCCTATTTTTAGTGGACGGTCAGCGTATTTTGCAATCTGTCGTTCTAACTCTTCGGGCGAAACAAGTAAATTCTCATCGGGTTCAAGCACCACCACATCGGCAATTGTTTCTATCCACGAGGTATGATTTGAGTGGTGTTCCAGATGTGTTACAAATACCACAGGTCTTCTTTGTGGTGGTAAAACCTTATCGAAAGCTTCTTGTTCGTCGGTAGTAAACTTACCCTTGGGACCTTGTCGTAATTGTGGCATTCGCAAGCCCAGCATACGTTGGAATTTATTCACAACCCCTGTCATTCCCGTGCCAGTAGTGAGAATTGCGTCAGAATCGTTCCCGTTTACATGTTGTTTAATAATTTGATGCGCTAGCTTGTAGGCATGTGTCATCGAAGTACCCGTTTCGCTGGCTTCAGAATGGGTGTTGCCAATAAGTGGGCCAAATAGATGGCACATTTTTTCTTCGATAGGCCGATACATACGCCCACTGGCAATCCAATCGGCATACAAAAGTTTCTGTAAACCAAAAGGCGATTCAAAATAGGCATCGTTTCCTACAATATTCTCGCGGTATTTCGAGAAAAAAAGCTCTAATTCTGTCATTCTTCTAAGACTTATAATTATTTGGTGTAAAAATCGAGCATTGCTTGTACCGTGCGTAAACACACCGGACAGAATAATTTACAATTATTGGTACGCATCTTACAATCGTAACAAGGCCGATACAATTTATGTAACGACAAGCCAGCCCCCTCAAACGCACCCACTTTATCTGCCTGCTCATTCTGAGTTGGGATTTGAGTTCCTGCCAAAATAAGATCGCTCCATTTTGGTTTGCCTTTCGCCAAGGTCGATAAATTTGCCGCCCAAGGCTCTATGTCCAAATCGAACATTAACTCAGCAGGTGTATCGTCATACGCATACTCATCGGCCAGTGCCGCAAACGCATGACCAAATTCGTGGGTAAATACTTCGCTTGCCCAGTCCATATCGCTGGCACACAGATTATAGAAATTGTAAATTCCACCACCCCCATAAGTTTTAGAATTTACGAGAATATAAATCTGATCATACGGGGCAAGCGCCGCCACATCGCGTACCCGTTTCATATCTTGGGTAGTGAGGTAACGATCCGTATAAAATGTATAAAAATTACTGTTTAAAACTGTGTTGGCCCACTTTCCCTCGTTTGGATAGTCAGTTCCAGATTCAACTGAGGGCGAAAGTACTGCCCAAAAGTTCACAGCGTCAGTTCGCGAAGCGAAGGGTTCAACTGTAAAAAAATACCCCACAAAGCGATTTGCATCCTGTACAAATTTGTCCATTTCGCTGGCAGTATAGCCTTCTGCCAAAATTACCACATCCAGTGCCACCGACGGATCTCGCTTTCCGTGCAATCTTTGCACTTCAAAATTGCAGTTTAAATTCTTCACCACAAACGGATCTGCCGGATTTACAAACACCGAGAAAATCTCCGTAAAGACATTCTTTCTGTTCCTCGACTCAATACTAAGCCTCACCGTATGTTTCGGAAGGGGAATCACTACATTTTCAACAAAAGATTTGCAGATTCGTTTAGCCTCAGGGGTAGCTTGCCACTCTCTAAAAAGCGTAGAATACCCCCTCGTATAAAGTGTTTTTCCAGTTACCGAATCGCGAACCAGTACCCGGTAATCGCCGAAATTGAACGTGTCGATCAATTTGGTAAGCGACCCACCCCAAAAGGGTTCCTCTTTAATTTGATCGAGAAACACAAACTCAGTGGTATCGCTACCCGCATGAACATAGTCCATACGCAGGGTCTTTTTCAAAAAATAGTCATCAAAATTAGTCTGCCCCAATGCCAGAAACCCACTCGCCAAACAACACAGACAAAGCAAAGTGAGGTGTTTAAAAAAAATCCTTATCATTTAGTTCAAATTTTGGTGTGTAAATTCAAAATAAAGAAATTGCGACCACAAAAACGAGGATCACAACAAATACATACAACCCAAGCTCAAAGTATTACAGCTCCATCGTCAAAGCTGAAGGTTTGCAGCGATAGAACTTTACTCGGGCTTTGTTTGTAAAGTAGAAAAGCCGCCAATTCTAGATTATAATTACTTGCAATGCCTTTATATATATCCTAAATTTGTCAGTAACTTAAAACCGTCTAAAATCTTTCTACACTTTCTGTTACATTCTAACAAATAGAATTTAAAAGGGAATAGTTTTTGGTTTGTCAAAATATTGCAGAATTAGTTTCGTAATACAGTATCGTTATGACAAAGTACCTACTCGCCACATTATTTGTATGGTTTGGCCTACACACAATATACGCACAAACGTATTATTTCGACAAATACTCGGTACGCGACGGGCTCGCACAATCCAAAGTAATGTCTAGTTACCAAGACAAGAACGGCAATCTCTGGCTTGGCACCACCAGCGGGGTTTCGAGCTTCGATGGTCGCCGATTTATAAACTACACTATGGTAGATGGCTTGGCAGAAGGTGGCGTACAAGCAATCATTGCAGACTCACTGGGCAATATCTGGTTCGGACACACAGGCGGCGCACTTTCCGTAAAAATAGGCGACAAAATAACTGCCGTGGAGCTAAAAGGTGTAAAAATACACAGCGACATTACAGATCTTCTTGTCGATCGGTATCAGAATCTTTGGATCACTACCGAATCAAACGGCGTAGTCCGATTGTCGAACCTAGGCCAACATCTGAAAAAAGCAACCCATTATACCAGCAAAGAAGGCATCAGCGACCGCGTTTTCAAAGTTACAGAAACTTCAAAAGGCGAAATCTACTTTATTATAGAAGGAGGCATCAAACTCTACGATTACGACACCAATAATTTCAGTTTCTTCACACTCGAAGGTTTGCCAAAGTATTTCCAGATTACCGAACTGATGGAAGATACCAAGGGTAATATGTGGTTTGGTACTTATAACGGCGGCTTATATTGCTACGAAGCGGCTCAAAAGAAAATAGCGATTTACGACGTGCGCGATGGTTTAGCTCACAACTGGATCACAAGCCTTGCCGAAGCCGAAGATGGCGCTATTTGGGTTGGTACATTTGGCGGTGGCATCAGCCGCATCCGCAACAAAGTAATAAAAACCTTTAACGAACAAAACGGATTGGCCGACAATAAAATACGCTCCGTGATGCCCGACAGAGAAGGCAATCTTGTAATCTGCACACAAGAACACGGAATGCTAATTTTCAAGGGCGAACAATTTGTGCATTACGGCGCAAACTTCCAGCTCAATTCTCAAGT
>JBDKHP010000328.1:0-2788 GCA_039797645.1 Bacteroidota bacterium | reverse complement strand
TCTGTTTGGAATATTTTTTCGAGATATACTTCGGGTTTATGGTCGCTTACCGAACCGATTGCTTTTATCATATACTGCTTGTCATACGCAACCACGAAAATGGTATTTCCAAAGTTTGCACTGTTGCGTATCAGCTTGAGTACTTGCACAATCTCTTCTTTCTGCAAACGATCCAGATCGTCTATAAACACCACAATCTTTTGGCCTATTGACTGTATCAACGCATTGATTTGGGTAAATTCTCCGGATAGTGACTTTGGGGCTTGTGTAAGTTTGAGCAAAGGCTTCAGCAGATCGTTAAAGCCGCTGACATTAAATTCCGTGAGAATCTCGGCATATTTGCGAATTGAACTGGAGGCTTGGGAGTGATAGTTGCCCAAAGTACTGGCAAGGGTCGCAAAAAAATCTGTGGTGATGGTTTTCGATTCGTGGTTGAGCCAAGGGTTGTAGTCTATCTGTATGAATTTCTGATTACTGCTCCGTTTGAGCTCTTCCTTAATAAGATCCATAAAGAACGTTTTGCCCGACCCCCACTCGCTTGTAATACCGACGGCATACGAGCCGTCGGGCGATTGGGTGTGCAGTATTTTTTGAGCCAAGTGCGCCGCATACGCTTTTCGGTTGAGCATATCTTCCGCGCCTTTGCCCAGATGCTTTTCCACAATAAAGCCAGCCGCTTTTGCCGCCACAGCCTGCGACTTACTACGAACTATTTTTTGTATGAGCCAAACCAACGAAGGGATACAAGCAAGTACCAAAAACAAATCGACAATCGTAAGTGAACTGTTGCCCAAAGGGGTAAAATTCCACGGTTTTTGTGCGATACGGTAATACATAACACCTGCAAAAGCAAGAGTTGAAACGAGCCTTAATTTCGCAGAAAAAACATAACTTCGGCGTATTCGCTGGAGTGTTTGCCACAGAATTATCAGCAAGAGAATCGTAAACAGCGGCCAGTAATCGGCCTTTATGTGGCTAAGAAATGGCGTTGCTATATATTTTGTGGCAAGTTTCTCTAAAGGAACACGGAACGTAATAAGTACCAGAGCCGCAATAAGTGTGGTTTGCTGGGAGCGAAAGTATTTTACGACAAGCGGGAAAAACATATTGGCTTATGATTTTGGGTACAAACTTACCAAGCTGCAAAGGCAAAGGGCTCTGGCAACCGCTGGGCTAAAGTAAACAAAAACAAGAACTACACCGTAAGCACCAAAAATTTCGGTCTGTCGTTTAGAATAGGCTTAGTAATTCTCGGGCACAAAAGTTTGGTCGCTCAATGGCGGGCGGACGTAGCTTTGTGTCTGTGGTCTATCGGGCAACTCAATGGCCTCTGGCGTAAGGTCTTCGTAATCTATGAGCGAGAGTAGGTGCGAAATGCAGTTGAGTCGTGCGCGTTTTTTGTCATCGGAATTTACGACGTACCATGGTGCTTGTTTGGTATCTGTGTGGGCAAACATATTGTCTTTGGCCTTCGAGTAGTCGGTCCATCGGGCACGCGATTCCAGATCCATAGGGCTGAGTTTCCAACGTTTGGTGGGGTCGAGTATCCGATCCTGAAACCTTACTTCTTGCTCCTCCATACTTACAGAGAACCAGTATTTTATAATCATAATACCCGCCCGAATAAGCATCCGTTCAAACTCGGGGCATGAGCGCAAAAAATCCAGATATTCGGCATCAGTACAGAATCCCATCACACGTTCCACCCCAGAACGGTTGTACCAACTCCGGTCGAAAATCACCATTTCACCAGCGGCAGGCAAGTGGGTAACGTAGCGTTGAAAATACCACTGCGTCTTCTCCCTATCTGAGGGCACACCCAAAGCTACCACCTTACAATAGCGCGGATTGAGCGACTCAGTAATTCGTTTGATTGTTCCGCCTTTTCCGGCTGCATCGCGCCCCTCGAAGATCACAACAACTTTGAGTTTTTCATGTTTTATCCATTCTTGGAGTTTCACCAATTCTATTTCGAGGCGTTTAAGCTCCGTTTCGTAGAACTTTTTTTTGAGCTTCGGATGCCCTTCCCCACTGGCATCTTCGGCCATTACTTGGGGTTTGTCAGATTTTGAGTGCGCGTGCTTATCCGCGTGTTTATCTTTGTGCTTGCTCATAATGGTGTAAGTTTATGCTGTATCAGAGCGCTTAAGTTAAAGGTTTTCAAGCAGGATGTCAAATAATATCCCCACACAGTTTTCGGCAATCTCACCCCGTCCGCAGATTCGAACATTCCTAAAGCGAACAAATCTTGTAACCCAACACCAGCCGAATAGAAAAAAATAAAGATAAAGATAAGGAGCTGTAGCCCAACAATATTTGTAAAGGCGGCTACCGGCTCTTGGCTGTAGTCCTCGCAACGGGTACCGTGTCAGTTGGCTGCCTAAGTATTTCAATTGAACCACTGCACAAAAGGCCACTCCGCGCGTGCTGTGGGCTACTTGCCGCGATCCGGGCTAGTTGGTGCGCCGCGCTGTCTATATACGCCGTAGGGACGCGGGGCTAAAACTTTCTGTTGGCCTATGGCCATGAGTCATTTCCACCACTCCCCGATATTCCCAAGCCCACAATCACGGCCTAAATTACGGTGGAATCTGTTTACCAAATAACAACGAAACGGTAAAACACCAGCTTTCACCCCCTCCAGCAAAGCAATTAACCCTCGCTTTGTTGGGACTTCTTGGGTTTCAATGCAGTGAAAAGATCTGCCGTGAATTTTTAGTAAAGCTCAAAAAGGAATACCAATCTATTGGCTTCACTGGTAAATACTTGGGGTCGGTACGCCAAATCG
>JBDKHP010000327.1:0-3675 GCA_039797645.1 Bacteroidota bacterium | reverse complement strand
AAAACGCCCGAATGCCTTTGGCTTGTACGATATGCTTGGTAACGTGTGGGAATGGTGTGGCGACTGGTATGGTGATTATGATGATAGCACAAATTCGGCTATATATAGCCCAAAAGGTGCTTACCGTGTAATACGCGGCGGTTGTTGGCCCCACAACGCGGGATACTGCCGTTCGGCTTACCGCAACAGCGGCACATCCAGCGGCCGCAACTTCGGCATTGGCTTGCGCCTTTCCAGGGAAAAGTAAGCTTTGGCTTTTTATCCTTTTTACCTTTTGCCCGCTTTTGCGGGCTTTTTTCCTTTTTCTTTTTTTCTTTTTGCGCACTCTGGGCGCGCACTGGCTAATTCTAGCTGGTAGTTTTTTTGCGTACTGGTTATCACTGGGGTGGTGGCTCTTCATTGGGCTTCAATTTAGGCACGCAAGGCTCGCGAAGCGAAAAGCCAGCGTGCCTAAATTGAAGCCCAATGAAGAGCCTTTTTTATATTGAGATACGTATTGTTTTTCAATACGTAAGTTATGCGATAAATATATTGTCGTACTTTTCAGTATTCCTAACTTCTCGGCAAGCCGTAGGCTTGGAGTACGATAACGCCACATGGCCGCAGGCCAAAGTAAAGTGCAGGCCCAGCGTACCTACGGCGTTACAAAGGGTGCTGCCGATGGGTCTAGCCCGGATAGTAGCGGTAGCCCACAGCGGTGTGATGCGGCGGCAGCAAGCTGATGCTTTTCAACTGAAATACAAGGGTTTCCAGTTGATTTCGTACCCGAACGCGAGGACTACAAGCGGATAGCCGGTAGCCGCCGTATATAAGTAATGTTTCGCTCCCGCTCCAAATTATTTTTTTTATTTTTCGTCTAGCCCCGTAGTGTTGCGGAAGTATTTGTTAGTCGGGTTTTCGATTTATTAGGTTGAATATTCGAGAATGCTTACTAAATTGCACGGTCATTCCATCGAAGCCTTTTTCCGAAGGTGTAAATTCTTGATGAAGTTATGCTTTCTGAAAATATTATGCAGCGTAGCTGTCTTTAAAAATGTTGTGAATTTCTAATAATTACTTAATTTTTTACAAATGTTCAGTTTTTTTAAAAATATAGATAAAAAGGGATACAGGCCCAAATATGGAGGTTTAGAAATTTTCCAGTTTATTGGGCCCGGTTTGTTGGTTACGGTTGGTTTTATCGATCCGGGCAATTGGGCCTCTAATTTGGCAGCAGGGGCTGATTATGGTTACGCGCTTTTATGGATGGTAACCCTTTCTACCATAATGCTTATTGTGTTGCAACACAATGTGGCGCATTTGGGTATTGCTACTGGTTTGTGCCTTTCGGAGGCAGCTGCAATACACATAAAACCCAAATTTTCTAGGGTAATTTTGTCGTCGGCTATGCTGGCATCTATTGCCACTTCGCTTGCCGAAATTTTAGGTGGGGCAATTGCCATCAATTTATTGTTGGATATTCCGGTTCGTGCAGGTGCGGTGTTGGTGACAATTTTTTCGATGGTAATGCTATATACCAATACCTACAAAGTGATGGAAAAGTGGATAATTGCCTTCGTTTCTGTGATCGGGCTTTCTTTTCTTTACGAACTCTCTTTGGTAGATATCGACTGGAATGCTGCTGCTTATGGTTGGGTTACTCCTTCGTTTCCGAAAGGTTCTATGATTGTGATTATGAGTGTTTTGGGTGCGGTGGTAATGCCTCACAATCTTTTTCTTCATTCGGAAATTATTCAGAGTAGGCAGTGGAATCTCACTGACAGAAAGACGATTAAACGGCAGCTTAAATACGAATTTGCCGACACGCTTTTGTCTATGTTGATAGGCTGGGCTATTAATAGCGCGATGATACTTTTGGCGGCTGCAACTTTTTTCCGATTTGGAACTTCTGTGACAGAATTGGGGCAAGCTAGTCATTTATTGAGCCCTTTGCTCGGAAACCACGCCGCGATTGTTTTTGCTGTGGCTTTGTTGTTTTCTGGTTTGGCCTCTACCATCACATCGGGGATGGCGGCGGGTTCTATTTTTGCAGGAATGTACAAAGAACCCTACGACATTCAAGATAACCATTCCCGTCTGGGTGTTTTCATTTCCTTAGTCTTGTCGTTGCTCATTATCTTCTTCATATCCAATCCATTCAGCGGTCTCATTGTCTCGCAAATGTGTTTGAGCATACAGTTGCCGTTCACTATTTTCTTACAAGTTTACCTTACATCCTCGGCAAAAGTCATGGGCGAATACAAAAACTCCACATTCTCCAAATACCTTCTCTACGGAATTGGCGGAATTGTCACCGTGTTAAATATTGCATTGTTTATAAGTATGTTCAACTAAAACACACGAATAAAAGCTTTAAATTTTGTATTTACTTCACAACAAAATCATGAAAAAAGTAATTAATGCACGAATTTCCGTACAATCAGAATTTGTACCACAATTTCTGAAACTAGCCGAGCGTATGTGTACCGAAAGCAACAAAGAATCTGGCTGTATTACCTACGTTTTATACCAAGAAGTCGGAAAAGCATCCAGTTTTATTTTCTACGAAGTGTACGAAGATCAAGCTGCCATAGATTTTCACAATAAATCTGCACATTTTACGGAATTTATCGCAGAAATCTCAGGATATTTAGCTGCAACACCCCAAATAGACGTTCACCAAACAGCCAGCGAAAAATAGATATACAACCTCTACGGGCCGTCTATATAGAGGCTAACTAAGCGCAATGAAATTAGCATTCATACCCGTCGGAAAATGCAATTATAGCCCCCAGTCTAACCATACAGGGGGCTTTTCTTTCTACCAACACCATTAAATGCACATAAATACCCTACACGACAAGAAATACCCGCCAAAGCCTCGGTGAAATTCACAAA
Organism: Bacteroidota bacterium; assembly: GCA_039797645.1. Taxonomy (GTDB): domain Bacteria; phylum Bacteroidota; class Bacteroidia; order Bacteroidales; family JBDKHP01; genus JBDKHP01. The sequence goes on along the minus strand of JBDKHP010000327.1, from coordinate 798 downwards.
ATTCACAATAGTTTCGTTTCTTTGTACGCTGATTTACGATACACAAACACAACAAAGAGTCTCTATGGACAAGCTATTGGTAATAATTCCCACATACAACGAAAAAGAAAACATAGAGCGCATGGTACGCAAAGTATTCTCGTTACCCTCGCCCTACCACCTGCTTATTATCGACGACGCTTCTCCCGACGGCACAGCAGAAATTGTACAAGAACTACAAGCCGAATACCCCGAAACACTACACTTACTCCAACGCCCAGGCAAACTTGGCCTTGGTACGGCCTATCTCGCAGGGTTCGATTGGGCACTTCGCCATGATTACGACTATATTTTCGAAATGGATGCCGATTTCCAGCATAACCCCGACGACCTAGAACACCTCTATGCTGCCGCCAAACTGGGAGCCGAATTGGTAATTGGATCGCGTTACGTTTCTGGCGTGAACGTCGTAAACTGGCCCATTCAGCGTGTTTTGCTTTCGTGGTTCGCGTCGGCTTATGTCCGTTTTGTAACCGGAATGCCCATAATGGATGCCACGGCAGGCTTCAAATGCTACAGTGCCAATGTCCTCAGAGGCATTCCGCTCGAAAAAATCAAGATGCGTGGTTATGCCTTCCAGATTGAAATGAAATTTGCTACTTGGAAACACGGTTTTCGTATCACCGAAGTACCGATTATTTTCTTCGATCGGAAAAAAGGCAAATCTAAAATGAGTGGCGGTATTTTCAACGAAGCCCTTTGGGGAGTCATGAAAATGAAACTCAAAAGCCTTTTTAACAAATATCCGATCTTGTAAGC
>JBDKHP010000326.1:0-3423 GCA_039797645.1 Bacteroidota bacterium | reverse complement strand
CGCAAATGTGGCTCGATGGTTTGTATATGGGTGCGCCTTTTTACGCCCAATATGCCGTAACATTTAAAGATACTGCTGGTATTACTGACGTAGCACGCCAGTTCGAGATTGTACATTCGCATACGTACAACGCTCAGGTTGGCCTGAATTACCACGGCTGGGACGAAAGCAAAGCGCAACAATGGGCAGATTCAATTACGGGCTGTTCGCCGAATTTCTGGGGCAGAGCTGAAGGCTGGTATTTTATGGCTTTGGTCGATGCGCTCGATTTTATGCCCAAAAAACATCCGCAATACAAACAATTGGTGGCTATTCTGAATCAGGTAGCAGCGGGTGTGGTGAAGTATCAAGCCGACAATGGCCTTTGGTATCAGGTTTTAGATCAGGGCAACAGAGAGGGTAATTATTTTGAATCGTCGGCATCTTCCATGTTTTGCTATGCGTTGGCAAAAAGCGTACGCTTGGGGTATATCTCCAATAGCTACATTCCTACAATCAAAAAAGCTTACAATAGCATTGTGCATGAATTTGTGAAAGACAACGGAAACAATACAATAAGCATCACCAGAGGATGCGCAGTGGCTGGTTTGGGCGGAAAACCCTACCGCAGTGGCTCTTTTGAGTATTACATTGGCGAACCAATCCGCGACAACGACCCGAAAGCAGTAGGCCCATTTATTATGGCTTGCTTAGAGATGCAGACCTTACTTACAGCGAAGTAGTTTTTTAGACAACAAAGATAAACCACGCTTATTTTGAATAGGCTCCCGGCAGAATAGCGCTTCTGTCGGGATCTTTTATTTAGACAAAAAAATACCTGTAAGTTTCTTTTATACGAACCAAAACAAACAAAACTCATGCGATTAGTAGTAATATGCTCTTTTATTTTAAGCCTTTGCATTATCAATTCACAAGCTCAGGATACTAAGCCGATTGCATTTCCGGGTGCCGAAGGCGGTGGAATGTATGCCACTGGCGGACGCGGTGGTAAAATTATTTACGTAGAAAACCTCAACGACAAAGGCAATGGCAGCCTGCGTAAAGCGATAGAACAAGAAGGCCCGCGGATTATTATGTTCAAAGTATCGGGTAACATCGAACTTGCAAAACCGATCTATATCAAAAATCCCGATTGTACAATTGCAGGCCAATCCGCACCAGGCGACGGCATTTGCCTCAAAAACTACAATTTCCGGATTCAAACCAACAACGTTATTGTGCGTTTTATACGCGTGCGCCCCGGCGACACATTTCAAGAGGAGCAAGACGCCATGAGCGTGAACAAAGTAAAGAATGTAATTATAGACCATTGCAGTACCAGTTGGTCTACCGACGAAACAGGCTCGTTCTACGACAACGAAGATTTCACCCTTCAGTGGTGTATCCTGAGCGAGAGCTTTTACAAATCTGTACACCACAAAGGATCACATGGTTACGGAGGCATCTGGGGCGGAACAAACGCAAGTTTCCACCACAACTTACTGAGCGACCATACAAACCGCAACCCACGTTTCCAAGGCTCGCGTTACCGCCGCGAACCAGAGAACGAAAAGGTAGATTTCCGCAACAATGTAATTTACAACTGGGGCTACAACAGTGCGTATGGCAACGAACAAGGCTATTGCAATATCGTGAACAACTATTACAAAGCAGGCCCAGCCACAGACGCCAAAGCCGCAAACCGTATATTGCAACTCACCACCGAATATTACGACGCAAAAGTACGCCCCGACACACTTCGTCATGGCTGGTTCTACATTAAAGGCAACGTAACAGCCGCCGACACAAATGCCACCGCCCACAACTGGAAATACGGCGTACATGCAAACAAAGCCGAACTCGCCCAAAAAGACGAAGCCAAACTCGACAAACCCGTTGTGGTGACACCCATCGCAGAGCAATCTGCCGAAGATGCGTATAAAGCAGTAATGCAACACGCAGGAGCAAGTTTACGCCGCGATTCTGTCGATATGCGCATCATCGACGAAGCCAGCACAGGCAAAGAACGCTTTGGCGCAAGTTACGAAGGCGGCAAAAATGGCATTATCGACAGTCAGACCGACGTCGGTTCTTGGCCAGCATTGCAAAGTTTGCCCGCTCCAACCGATACAGATGCCGACGGAATGCCAGACGATTGGGAACTAGCCCACAAACTCGACCCCAAAAATGCGGCAGACGGAGCAGTATTCGGACTCAGCAAACTCTATACGAACGTAGAAGCTTACCTAAACACTCTAACCGATGAACTCTGGAAATAAACTCATATTACTCATCGTGTTCTGTATCTTTGCGCTCGTCGCAAAGGCACAGACCTACGATTTTATAGTCGCCACCGACGGCACAGGCAATTTCACCAAAGTACAAGACGCCATAGACGCCGTACCCGATTTTCGCAAGGCCGAAACAACAATCTACATAAAAAATGGCGTGTATAAGGAAAAAATCACCCTCGCACCCACCAAAACCCATGTCCGTATGATTGGCCAAAGTGCCGACAGCACCATCCTCACCTTCGACGATTTTGCCGACCGCCCCAATCGTTTTGGCGAAAAAATGGGCACTACCAGTTCGTCGTCATTTTTTCTGATGGGCGACTATTTCGTAGCCGAAAACATCAGTTTTGCCAACAGCGCAGGCCCAGTAGGTCAGGCCGTTGCCGTTCGGGTCGATGGCGACAAAGTCGCATTTATAGGCTGCAAATTCCTCGGTTTTCAAGACACACTCTACCCACACGGCGAGCAAAGCAAACAATACTACCGCAACTGCACCATCGAAGGCACAGTCGATTTTATATTCGGCTGGTCCACCGCCGTATTCGACAGTTGCACCATCGTCTGCAAAGAAAAAGGCTACATAACCGCAGCATCCACCAACGAAGGCACAAAACACGGATTCGTATTTCTCGATAGCAAGATCACAGGCCCAGCCGAAAACGAAAGTTTCTACCTAGGCCGACCATGGCGTCCGTTCTCGAAAGTCGCTTTTTTGCGATGCGAACTTGGCAAAATGATAAAACCCGAAGGCTGGCATAATTGGGACAAACCCGAAGCCGAAACCAGTTCATTTTACGCCGAATACCGATGCACAGGCCCAGGAATAAACCCCAAAAAGCGCGTAAAATGGTCGCACGAACTCACCCCCGAACAAGCCGCAAAATACACACCCCACGAAATTCTGGGCGAATGGGTCGATGCCTACACAAAATAGCACAAACCATTACGACAAAAACGCCGGCGACCGCAAAAAAATAAAAAAAATAAAAAAAGAATTAGGAGCGGAGGCCTAACACTATTTTAGGCGACTGCTGCCGGCTATCCGCTTGTAGTCCTCGCGTTCGGGAACGAAGTCAACTGGAAACCTTTGTTTTCCAAACGAATAGCATCAGCTTGCTGACACCACATCACGCCGCTGTGGGCTACCGCT
>JBDKHP010000325.1:0-2947 GCA_039797645.1 Bacteroidota bacterium | reverse complement strand
ATCGAAATAAATAGAAATAATTATGTGGAAAAATCGGAAGATATTAGTTTCGTTTATAGTATTTCTGCTGGTAACGAATTTGTTTACGATCGGTACGATTGTGTATCATCGAACCAGATTTCCGCCTCCAAACTTTGAGGAAATAAGGGACAATGGGAATCGGAAAAGTTTTTCGCCTGAGTCGTTTATGCATTTTTTTGCGAAGGAAATGAAACTGGATTCGGTGCAAAAACAACACTTCATGGCGTTTCACGCAACTTTCCGCAAGGAAGCAGACAGCCTGATTGTGGAAATGGACACGCGCAGGGAGTTGTACAAAAATCTAATGTTTGCCGATACTGTGGATATTGTTCGGATGGAAAACTTGTCGCAGGAAATTGGGGCGCTTCATGCCAGAATGAAGACCATTACCTTGATTTTGTATCTCGAAATGCGCGCAGAATTGCAAAAAGAACAAATACCTGTACTGAATAGGGTAATTGGCAGAATTACAGGTAAACCCAATCATGAAGAATGTAGGCCTAAGGGCGATTGGAAAAAATGGAGACACTAAAAATTGCATATATTAATTTTAAAAATAGGATTATGAAAACTAAATTGAGTGTAGGAGCTATTTTATTCGCTTTGATGCTAATGGTAGCCAACGTGGGTTTTGCCCAAAAACAAGAGGGTAGAATGGGAAAAAAAGGTGGACATGCTTTCGGGTTTATTCAAGACTTGACACCTGAGCAACAGACTAAATTAGACGCACTACAAGTTGATCAGAAAAAAAATATGATTGGCCACAAAACTAAGATTGATCTGGAACAGGCCAAATTGAAAAGTTTACAAGTAGCTGAGAAACCTGATATGAAGGCGATTAATTCTTCGATCGACTTGATTTCTGTTGAACGTACTGCAATGCAAAAAGAACGTGCAGCGCATCACCAAGCTGTACGGGCGATTCTCACAGATGCACAACGCTTGGATTTCGATGCGCATTTTGTGGCTGGTAAAGCTGGTAAAAAAGGGTCTAATAAGAATTGTTGCAAAGGCGATGGTCCTAAAAAAGGTGATTGCAAAGGCGACGGTCCAAAAAAAGGAGATTGTAAGGCTGGCCCAAAAGGCGAACAACCAAAACCTTAACTCACATTGCACTTTTACGAATGTTTTAATTAAACTGTCTTTTTGTGACGATAGCTCCAATTTGCCCTAAAATAGGCGAGTTGGGGCTATTGTGCTATTTGAGTAAACGTTGCGCCAATGCCAGTGGTTTGGCCGAAGACGATTTGTCAGCACTCTTTCCCAAATTGGCAACCCGCTGGGAATCAGAATTCAGAATACAGCAATTTTTTTAATTGTTTAAATATGTTAAAACTATTGCCTTTTGTTGAAAGTTTTTACAATAATGTTCGACTAAAAAAATATGTTCTAACAATTACTTAACCCAATAAAGACGAAAGACAAAGCTTAGCCTTCAAAAACAGGTACCATAATTTGCTAGATTGCGATTAGATATTCACTTTTGTGGGGTTATTTTAATTTAGTCTAAATTAGCGCTGTGATTATAACGAACACAATTCACAATTGACTTGTAATCAAACTTCTTAGAAAATGAAAACCAACCGAACACAAATTATAGAAAGTATCGACGATGAACTCGGCGACCATCACATTGGTACCTCACAAGATACTCCCTTGCGCCCAGATGCGTTTGTTCTCTCAGACGATGAAAAAACCAAAAAGATAGAGGAAAAGTTTCGCGACATCATGGAAATTATGGGGCTAGACCTCACCGACGACAGTCTGCGTGGCACACCAGGCCGTGTCGCTAAAATGTTTGTGAAGGAAATTTTTGCAGGACTCAACCCTGACAACAAACCAGACCTTAAAACTTTCGAAAATAAATACCAATACGGAGAAATGCTGGTCGAGAAAAACATCAACCTAAATTCAACCTGCGAGCACCATTTCCTCCCGATCATTGGCAAGGCTCATGTAGCCTATATCTCATCTGGCAGGGTCATTGGTCTCTCTAAATTAAACCGAATTGTCGATTATTTTTCGCGTCGTCCGCAGGTTCAAGAACGGCTTACGGTACAAATTGCCAACGAACTCAAACGCGCTTTAAATACCGATGACATAGCGGTTATAATCGAAGCCAAGCACTTGTGTGTCGCTTCCAGGGGTATTCAAGACACCTCGAGCACCACCCTAACGTCTGAATACAGTGGCAAATTTCTTGACCCCAACGTACGCAAAGAACTCATGGCATACATTAACATGAGTATTTAAGTTACTGATTTACAATAGCTAATTAAACAACATTGTTCTCAGATCCAATAAAAATTCTGCATCAGTTTGGGTGTAACGCTCCCCACTTGCAGTTATTCCCAAACAACTAAGCCCCTACGATGAAAGCAACAGTCACCCGCAAAGAACATTTCAACGCCACCCACCGTTTGCACAACCCAAACTGGGACGACACCACAAACGAGCGCGTATTTGGCCTCTGTAATAACCCAAATTACCACGGCCACAACTACAATTTACAGGTACATATTACTGGCGAAATTGACCCTGATACTGGGTACGTAATCGACGCAAAAATATTAAGCGACCTAATTAAACAGGAGGTAACGAATCGGTACGACCATAAAAACCTCTACCTCGACCTGCCAGACTTTGCCAACCTGAATCCTACAGCAGAGAATATCGCCCAGACAATCTGGACACGACTCCGCGTATGTATAGCACCAGCCTACGAGCTAAAAATAACACTTATGAAACCGAACGTAACTACGTAAGTTTTCCAGCCTAAAATCATCAATTCTGGCCAAACGAATGAAGTAATGCAGATATTCTCCAGATAAATTTCATAGCCAGTGCAAAAAAGCAATTAGGATAAGGAGCGGTCGCCAAACTTTTCAAAAATAGGGCGGCTGCCGGCTATCCGCTTGTAGTCCTC
>JBDKHP010000324.1:0-3283 GCA_039797645.1 Bacteroidota bacterium | reverse complement strand
AAATTTTGTTGGGCTACAGCTCCTAATCTTTATTTTTTTTCTTTCTTTATCGGGTGGTGTTCGTTGCTTGGGCTGTGCGTTTGTGGTTGTGCATATTGTTATTTCTGAGGTGATTCTTTATAAATTAGCACTTCAATGTTTTTTGAGTCGTTGTTTATGGTTTAAAAATCACAACTTTATTTTCTTAAACCCGTTACGAAAGGAAAGCCCGTATCATGCCAGTATTTTCAAGTAGATACCATTGTACTTTTAATTCACAAACTTATGAAATTGTTTTTTGCCTCACTCTTTTTTGTATTTGTTCTTAGTAACGCTTTTTGTGCAGATCTTACCGAAAAGCTCGAATTGTATTGGAGTTTCAATTCAAAAACTACTACACCAAGCCTTTTTATTCCAAATTTTACGAATCAGGGTTATTCAGGATCTGGGATTACGATTTCTAAAAAAAGTATTGCTACAGCTCTTTCAGATCCTATTTATCTCAGGCAGAACTTTTCTGTTGTCTTTTGGTTTAAGCCCCACGACCCAGAATTAACCTCCGATTTGCTTTCGATTCGCGATGAGAATGGCAACGAATTAATAGATTTCAACCTTCAGAAACAAACTATTGCTTGCAAATTGAAGGGGCAAGAATTTGTTCATTATCCATATATGATTCTTGACGGCGAATGGTCTATGCTGGCACTTTCTTATGATGGTCAATTTGTACATCTTACGCTTTTTAGCTCTCAGATAACTTCTACGTCCCATTTTAAAGTTCCTAATTGCAAGCTTTCTCAAATTTCTGAAATTGTTCTAGGGGGGCAATCTGGAAAGTCTTTTTATGGTGTGTTTGATGAGTTTATGATTTATTCTCGTGCGTTATCGACCGATGATTACGATCAAATGTACAACGGCGTGCTCCCCCAAGAACGTGTGCAGGCAAAATCTTTAGTTGTTCGGCAGGTTCTTCCCGAGGTTCAGCATGTCGCTAGTTCCCAAATTGATCGAGATTCAGAGAGGATTGAAAATTCGATGAATATAACCCAGCCCTCTCTTATTCTTGATGTGCTGGAGTGGAAATCTTTGAAGGGGCATTTTGATGTTTTTTTGAACGATACACGGGTATTAAGTGGATTGTCGGATCGGACGGGTATGCCGATGCTAAATTTTTCACACAACCAGACGAATACTTTGAGGATTGTTCGTTTAGATAAGAGTCCAGATATTTATCGTTTTAAGGCTATTTTGTGGAATGGGCCTAAACAGCTTGAAACTTTACGTGCTGATTTAGAGCCCAATGTTCAGTCTTTATTTCAGCTAAATCACCATGACGATCATTTGGTGGTTACGGAAATTCAAAAAATAATTGTGGTATCCACTCGGAAGCTGAAGATTGAAGTTTGGGACGATAAGCTTCTGGATGGTGATTTTATCTCAATTTATTGTAACGGAGTAAAGCTTATTGACTATGAGGAGGTTTTAAAAACACCAATAGTTGCAGAGTTTACCATAGATACAAATCTGAAAAATATTGTCACCTTTGTGTCCGAAGACGAAGGTAAGTACGGTAATAATTCTGCCCGTGTTAGGATTTATGAAAATAATGTGCCTGTGGACGAATTTCTATTTAATACAAATCTACTTCGTAGAGCTGGATTGTTGATACAGTATCGTGAAACAAATCAAAGAGATAAGAATTAACACACGCAATATGTTTTTACTTACTATTTTTTGGGAACGCCGCAGTTGGTTGCTCGCTCTTTCTTTTTTTCTTTTCTTCTCCATCAATGTTAGAGGTCAGAATATTGAATCTGGACTGATTGCGTATTGGAATTTTGATGAAAGCGGACTTTTTGGAGCTGACAAGCTAAAGCTTTATCCCAGGGCCGAGCCTCTTTTTGAACCTGGAATCCGAGGTATGGGTTTTTGGCTGAAGGGACAAGGAGATTATCTCGAAGTAGTAAAGTCGCCTTTACCAAACTCCGAGTTTAGCGTCGTCTTCTGGTTCAATCCCGACAATCCCACTGATTATCAAGCTCTTTTTTCCGATTATGTTGAAACGAATGGAGTGATAGCACCATTGCTCGAATTGTACCTGAACAATCAATCGCTACAGCTTAAATACTATCATAAACAAACGATTCAGCTCAAACTCCCCCCTGAAATTATTGAGAGTAACCAGTGGTGTTTGGTTAAAATTGCCCTAAAAAACAACCAGTTGAGTCTGTGTTTGGGGACAAGTCAGGTTGTTGTTACAGAATCACTAACAATAACCAATCAGCCAATACAATTGCCAGGGCCTATGTACTTCGGATTAACATCTAAAGACGTTTCTTTGTTTACAGGCCAAATCGACGAAATAATGATTTACGATCGTGCCCTTACCCACCAATCTTTCCTTAGATTACTTTCCAGAGACAATCCCGAACCGCTCTTCTATGACAAAAATCCCACTTTCGAGGACGAACCGAACGACGATTTGTTAGAATTTGTGGATACCCTGGTTATTAATCAGGCCAAACGCTCCCTACCTCATGAGCTAATCCGCGACAATAAGCGATACTATATCCAGGCTCGAACGAAAGCAAATGCAATTAATTACTTGCTAGAGTTATACGATTACGAACTCGATGATAATGATTCAATCAGTGTTTTTCTCAACGATAAACTCATTGTCAATGCTGCTCCTATGCACAACCGTCCGCATACTTTGCTGATACCGATCGAGTTAGCAGCAAATACCCAGAACTATTTCACATTTGTAGCTATGAACAAAGGGCTTTCTGGCGGTAATACTACAATAGCCAAACTTTGGGATCGCAAACAACAAGTGTTTAACGAAAAACTTGTAATTACAAACCGTACTAATTCCGTAATTCTTGTTTCAACACAAACCAATACTCTTCGGCAAACGGTTGTACAAGCTGAAATTGACGTGCCGCAAGAAAACTTAACTCTTGAAATTTGGGATCATAATATCGAAGATTCCGATTTTATTTCCGTTTATTGTAATGGCGTTACATTGTTAAATTATTACGAACTTGAGCAGAAACGCTGTGTAATTCCAATTTCAATAGCACGAAATCAGATAAACCAACTCGTATTTGTTGCCGAAGACAATGGGCATATTGGTGCAAATACAGCAAGGGTACGTGTATTAGCCAACAATAAATTGCTTAACGAATTTACAATGACATCTACCTACACCAAAAATTCTGCAATTAATATCCGTCTAATTGATCCTGAAAAACAAAAAACGCGTTACCAACCTTAAAAACCTTTCATTATATGCAACAGCAAG
>JBDKHP010000323.1:0-7929 GCA_039797645.1 Bacteroidota bacterium | reverse complement strand
CCTTGTGGGATGCTAAATGTGAGATTTTGTTTCTTGAGATTGGGGTTTAGGCTCAGTTTTACGATGGTTTGTGTGGCAATTTTACTGTACGGGATGGTGTGAATGAGTCCTTGTGAATTTTTGATGTACAGATTTAGATTGCCCGATTTGATGATTTCACCGCTGAGTGCTTCGATCGAAATGTGTTCGCCTTTCTCTACTTTGTGTTGTATTTTGAGGTAGATGCCCATGATAAAATCGCGGGCGAGGTAGTACACCGGGACGCTGAAAACCAATGCTACGGCGCCGAATACCAAGATGAGTTTGGAATCCATGGTGCGATAGACATCGGCAAGGGTCCAGATTACGAGGGTGAGCCATGTGAGTATTTCGAGGATCACAAAATAATAGCCGATTTGCTGATTTAGTTTTCGGGAATGATGGAAAAAGCGAAGTAGGTAATGCGCTAGGCGAAAACCGAGTAGAAAGAATATTCCGAGTATGATGAATTTTGTTGCCATTGTGCGTGTGTATTAAAGGATGCCTTTTTCGATACAAATATTTACCAGATAGGGTTCTATGTTGCGGCCTAGCTCGAAGTAACTTTCTGCTTTGGGTAGAATGATACCTGCGTTTTGGAGGTTACGCAGATGTAGATCGGCTTGTAGCTGCTCTATACCCATGATGCGTGCGAGTTTCGGCCCCGTAATTCGCTTGTGTTGTACGAATATTGATACGAGTATGTACCAGTCTGGATCTAAATTCTTGAGCATTTCTGCAGATTGTGCTATGGGTTTTTTGATGGAAATTGAATTTTCGTCGGCAGCTACGATGTTGGCCTTCCAGGTATTTAGTGCGATACCGGGTATTCCGTTACTCAACCCAAAATAGGTGTTGAAGAGTATAGAGAAGCTCAGATCTGTTAGTTCGTCTTCTGTTTTATTCTTGTATTTGAGTAGCATCCCGCTGGAGCGATGTCTGCTCAGTACGAGTTTGTTGAGCTCGTTGGTTGTGAAATGTGTACATTCGATATTGGCTACGAAATAGTCTGAGAGTGATTCCAAACTGTCCATTATCGTGTAAGCGTGGGTGTTGCAATTGGCTACGAAAACGAATCGGTTGCTGTATAGGTAAATGAGTTCGAGTATTTGCAAGATTACTTTAGAGCCATGTTGGGAACGTTCCCACCAAAGTTCTAAATCATTGAAAATGATTACACTATCGGTAGGTAAGCTCTGGAAAATGTCGTTTATTGAACCAGAAATACCAGTAACACGTTGCAATTCGGACAAGAAAGCGTGTAGATCTGTAGAGCCTTCGGCTGGTGCATTTAGCCAATAGCTTGGCGATTTTTTTAGGAGCTTAGCAGATAGGTAACGCGTAAGGGCTGTTTTGCCTGCGCCGTGAATACCCCTAATGAGTATTGCTCCGCCTTTACCTTCTTTGTGTCGTTGTAGGGCTGTTTTTAATGCAGCCGTTTCTTTTGTGCGTGCTACCCACAAATCGTCGTTTATCTTTGATTTACTGCTCAGTAAGGTTCGGTAGAAAAATGGGACGTGGCTATACACCTTGTTGTCTGGTGTGATTTTATCGACAAAATCGAGTATCTGGCTTGTGTGTACGCGCTTATTCTGGCGTTCGTCGAGGTAGGTTTGCGATAGGATAATTCCTTTGCTGGAAGTATTCAGTGCATCGACCAAAAGGCTGTTGGTTTTTGCTTTGATGCTTTTGCCAAAATTAGAGATTCTGGCACTGAAACGCTTGCTTTTCTGTTCGCGCTGACGGGCTGAAATTTTCTTTTCGGCGGTACGAATGGTGTGGTAAAATAGTTTTGAAAAACTATGTTGCAGTTGGGTAATGGCAACAGTTTCATTTCGAATTAGTTCTTTTTCTATTTTGGTTTTTTCGGCTTGTACACGGGCCGCTAACTTCTTGAAAAACTCTACCGAGGCAAGTGCTTCAATCTCGCTTGTTTCTGCTTCTGATTTGAGGTTGTTCACCCGAAACAGCAAGATGCTTTGTGCTTCACGAAACTCGATCACAGATTTGTTGATAAAACGATTTAGAACTTCGATTTCGCGGTAGTATTGGTCGTAAAACAAGGTGTCGAAGTAATAGTTTGCAACTTTCCGAACGTTGTTTGTACTTCCATCTATTTCAGTAAAAATCACAGGCTGGTCGTTCTGATAGATTCGATCGGGTAGTTTTAGATCCGACGGAAGTTCGTCGATAATACCAGAAATTTTGGCAAACAACTCCGTTGCAATTTGTGAGAGTTGTAAATTCTCGTTAAAGCTCACATGCACAATCCCTCCCAACTCTAATCGCGTTGTTTTGTCGATGGTGGCGAGCAATTTATCAACGGGCGAAAAAATGGCTTCTTGTATAAGGTTTTTTATATGCAAGTTGCTCTTTTGTACGATATTCATGCAGATTTTTTGTTCGGAAAGAACCAAACTATCTAACTGCAAGCTATTGTTAATCATTGAGCAGGCGTCGCCCCAAGTGTCGGCATATCCATCTATGTATTCTGCCAGAGGCTTGGTTTTTTGCTTGCACAATTTTTCAGACTTTCTGATTGTGTCCGCCGATTCGGCGTGTACCAGAAGAGCCTTTAGTACAAGTTGTTGTGCGTTCTTTATAGTCTGGTGGCTCAGTTGCTGATAGTTTGAGATACCTTGTTCCATTTCCACCAATTCGGCTATCAGTTCTTTGGCTGGAGTTAAATCAATTCGGCCATCCACGGTAAAGTTGTAACGTAATTTCTCGTACTGATCGTTAAGCCCAAAAATCACTTTTCGTAACGCACCAAAAGTGTCGAAAGATACCATTTCAAACTCATTAAGACGCTCGAATGCGCGTGGCGTGAGTTCAGTGTGTAAGTGGTATGATACCAGATTCTGGTACGAAAACTTCATGTTTTTTTCTAAATCGGGTGCCGATATTTTGAAGGGAATCACAATGTATTCGGGCAACTCGTACAACAGATTACCAATACGAGCACCAAACTGAGCCAGCCCTGCGATGAGGACTTTTTTTGCTTCGACAATGATGTCGTTATTTTGTTTCTGGGTGAGCAAGCTGCTACTACGCAAAAAAGACTGGTGGTTACGCACCACAATTTTAAGTGTTTCGTAAGAATTGCCATTTTCTATTTCTCGTTCCAGAGTTGCAATGTTTTGTATCAGAAATTCGTGCATTTGCGATACCATTACCTTCATTAACCCAGCACTTGAATTGATGGTCGTATCTAAAAATAACTTACAAATTGCGTCCAAATCCTGCGCAAGACTTTGCATTCTGTTACTCAGTACAGCATGTTGAATTTCTGGCAAAACAAATGCTTCGGTTTCAGCAGCGATCGCTTGCGGAACAGGTCGCAGTAGGGAATCGACCAAATTAATCTCCTCAAACTCCTCCGATGGACTCAGAATCAACAAACTGGCAGGCAGTTCGGAAATATTACTCACAACTTCTATATACTGCCGCGTGTAAGCATTGGTTTTTGGGGTAAGCCCCACGATAATCAAATCGGCATTGGCCGATTCCTGATTGATAATCGTCTCCTTGGTTTGCGACCCAAAACCATCGTTCAGAATAACAACCTCGGCAGACATTCGTTTTTCGTCCAGTAGGGCCAGGGTATCCATATAAATACGGTCGTCGCGCGAACTGTCGTTGTTTATAATGAGAATCCGCACTTTAGCATCTAGCCAGCTGGCATCTGCCAAAATAAAGCGGAGAATATTCAGCGAGAAACTCAGGTGTCGGCCTTTACCATTCCACCAAACATCAATACGTTCTTTTTTACCAAATCCGTTCTGCTTATCGTAATCGAGGAACACCGCATTGAGCTTTTTGGTGCTAAAATCTTTGAGAACACCAGCTAAAAAGTCCGCATTATCTGGATTTCTGCTCCAACCCATGAGAACAGTATTCGGTTCAAAACCACTAAAACCATAAACACTCGTTACCGACTCAATACCCCGTTCTAAACTCTCGCAAACGAACGAGCGCGTAAAGTGGTTCGCCTTTTTTTCTTTTCCAGTTGTTTGTAAACTTTGGGTATGTTCAGAAAGGTTTGTTTCGTACACAAGGTTAAAATCTGTGAGTGCACCCAATTTTCCCGAAAGCGACAGCCCCATTTCTACCAAATGCGGACGCGTTTGCGCACCACCACTGAAAAGCACAATATTGGGCCGCCAATTTCGCGTGTTTACTTTCTGCGCTGTAAGCTTGAGCAACGATCGTTTCGCCAAATTTGTCCAGAAGCTACTCCAAGCATCGCCACTTTCTAGGATAAGTTCTTTTCGTTGCAAGAAAAAATAGAGAAGTCCCAAGGCGACAGTTGCCCCAGCAAGTGCCAGAAAATCCAGCAAAATCATCACAATAAATGCCGACAGCGTACCCAGAATACTCACAAAACGTGGAATCCTAAATGCCGGACGAAAATCTGAACTCGACCAACTTTCTATGGCCGATGCCAAGTTCAGGAACGCATAAGTAGTAATAAAGAACATGGAAACAATACGGGCAATCACGTCGAGCTGACCAATAAGAATACCCACCTCAGCAATCGCAAAAGCCAACAAAAGCGCATTACGCGGTTCGTTGGTTTTACCCGTACCTTTGGCAAAAAACGCAGGTGCAATATTGTCCATTGCAATAGCTTGCAAAATTCTAGGAGCACCCAAAATACTTCCTAGAGCCGACGACAGCGTAGCACCCCAAATTCCCGCAATTACCAAACCGGGTACGAGCGCAACTTTAAACAAAATCTGCGGATCGTTCGTCAACGAATTGGCGTCGATGGTATAGAAAAAGAACAGCGCCAACCCAATATATACAAAAAAACCCACGCCCACAGCCAACAAAGCCCCCACGGGTAAAGATTTCCGGGGATCCGCCAAATCGCCAGACATCGAAACTCCAGCTTCAAAACCCGTAACCGCCGGAAAGAAAATCCCGAATAAAACCATAAAAGGAGCCGAGGTCGCCAACGGTTCCCAATTGAATGTTTTGGGTGCAAATTCGTGATGCCCTAACAAAATTGACAACAACGAAAGCCCAATGGTAGCCATAATAAAATACTGCGATTTTATAGCCAACGAAGTACTTATAAACGTAATCGTTGTTACGGCAACCAACACAATGGTCCCCGCCAAACGAATATTATTGATCGTAGAATCCAAATCCCAATATTGAAGGAAACTCTCAGCAAAACCTATGAGGTATAAACTCACGCTAAAAGAGAGTCCCACAAAAAGCGCAAGCCCCAGCGTACCACCAATGGGCAGCCCCAAACTTCGCGAAATCATAAAATACGTACCCCCATTTTGTACCGGTTTGTCGGTCGATAACGACGCCACACTCATACTCGTGGTAATAGAAATAATGTGAGCAATCACAATAATTCCGATTGTATTAATTAAACCCGCCTGTCCAATAATAGCCGGAAATCGCAGGTACATAATCACCCCCAAAATTGTAAGGATCGAGGGCGTAAAGACCCCCCCCAAACATGCCAAATTTTTTAATCTTAGCCATAAATCATAAATTTATCAGTATAATCTCAGTGCAGAATACTTGCAAAAAACAATCAACAAAACAGTGCTGACACACCACAAGATAGATAAAAAACACCGATAGCGTATGCAAATACACATTAAATAAACAGCCAAATGCCATTTCACACAGCAGTGTTTTCTTGAAATCAGAGATTAAACCCTTACAATCACCCCACCCACGAAAAAAAATAAAAACAAAGAAAAAAAAGGATAAGGAGCTGTAGCCCAACAATATTTGTAAGGGCGGCTGCCGGCTCTTGGCTGTAGTCCTCGCGCAGGGAACTGTTCCACTTGGCTACTTTGGTATTCCAGTTAAAACCCTGTACAAAAGGACACTACATCACGGCGCTGTGGGCTACTTGCCGCGATCCGGGCTAGTTGGGACGGCAGCTCCGTTTGCGATGCCGTAGGTACGCAGAACCGTCACTTTCAGTTGGCCGATGGCCATGGGGCAAAAAACAAACGAAGAACACCCATCTGCCACACACCCCGCCAAGGCGTGTCCGTGTGTAGAAGACGCAAGCCCCACTCAAATTACCGCCCCAAAAGCAGCACAATCCCAAGCCGACTGCTCATAGAGCCAGCCCAAACGCTCCCTGAATGTGGTGCTTCGTTCGTGAAAAATGTGACGTAATTCGGAACATGGCCATCGGCCAAAGTAAAGACTCGGCCCAAGATACCTACGGCGTGCGATTGGAAAACAGCCGTTCCACCTAGCCCGGATCGCGGCAAGTAGCCCACAGCACGCGCGGAGTGGCCGTTCGTGCTACGAACAAATTGAAATACTGCGGCGGCCAACTGATGCCGCACCCGTTGCGAGGACTACAGCCAAGAGCCGGCAGCCGCCGTTTCATTGAAAAGTTGAGTGGCCGCTCCTTATTATTATTATTATACTTTTTCTTTTCGCTTACTTATTTAGATTGGGTAGATTTGCGCGGCTTTCTGTCGTTTTTTGAGGGGATTCTGCTAGGCGTTCAAACCGGTTTGGGGAATTATTCCTAACTTTTCTGACGCTTTTTCGTTAAATAATTTGTGCATTTGTATCATCCTTGTCGTGAAAATATATGTTGAATTTAGAGAGTTTTGCGCCTGAATGGAATTACGAAATCAACCTTGTTTTAGAACAAAATAAGGCCTTATGTGTGGCGCTTTTTGGCCTACAAGGTAATCTGTTGTATGCAAACGAGCCGATGACCCTACTGCTTGGCAACAAGGGATCCGAGTGCTTTTTGAATCCGAGTTTTCAGACCCTAACGGATCTGGAGTCTTTGCAGTCGTTGATTTTCAGGGGTTTTATTACAATTGGAGATCTCGACAAAGCGAACATTTCGCTTTTTGCGCATATTTTCAGAAAGGCAGATAGTTTGTTGGTTCTTGCTGGGATGGATCTGCAACAGGTAATTTCCCAGAATGAAATTTTACATGCTACGAATCAGGAAATTTCTAAATTTCAGCGACAACTGATTCGGGATAAGGCAACAATTGAGGATAAGTCGCGCAAACTACACGAGCTAAATGAATTGTTGGAAGAATCGAACAAAACGAAAGATACGCTGCTCTCTATTATTGCCCATGATCTAAAAAATCCGTTTAGTACTATTATTGGGTTGAGTAAATTGCTGGCAAAAAACTGGTCGGTCTATAATCCCATCAAGGTTAAGAATTTTGCCGACAATATTTATGCGGTTTCAGTTCAATCGCACAATTTGCTCGACAATTTGTTGAACTGGGCACGGATGCAAACGGGTAATTTCTCGGCACAAGTATCCCGAAATGATACTTTGACCATGGTTGGAGGGGTGGTAATTTCGCTTCAAGAAATGGCCTTGTCCAAAGGAATTAAACTGGAGACCGAACTACAGGAGGCGCAGTTTGTGGTAGCCGATAAGAATATGATTACAACAGTGTTACGTAATTTAATTACCAATGCAATTAAATTTTCTTTCGCAAATTCTACGATTCGCATTGGCAGCAAAAGAGAAGGGGAGAATCAGGTATTTTGGGTTGCAGATACGGGTATGGGTATCGATCCGGCTGAGCTTGAAACCATTCTGGAAAAAAAAATGAATAAATCGCGCTTGGGTACAAGTAACGAAAGGGGTACGGGAATTGGCCTGCCACTTTGTATGGATTTTATAAAAAAAAATGGGGGCACTTTTTATGCAACCAGTATGCTCGGGCAGGGTAGTACGTTTTACTTTACACTTCCGCTGGGTTGAGTTCTTTTGGTTTTTTTCGGGGTTTATGCAAAAGCTTGTTATTTTTGTGGTGAACTAATTTTGTATGCAATGCAGGAACAGAAATTAATTTTGCTCACCAACGACGACGGTTATTTGGCAAAAGGAATCCAGAAGCTAATTGAATTATTGCGCGAAACGGCGCA
>JBDKHP010000322.1:0-3992 GCA_039797645.1 Bacteroidota bacterium | reverse complement strand
TCGGGGTTTATTCAGCTACTTTAGTATTGGACAGTGGACAAAAATGCAAATATTTTTGGAAGCTTCAATCGTAATTAAGAATTTTTAAGGCGTTATTTTGCACAAGCAAGGCCTTATTGTCGCAGAAGTAATAGCCCCGACTGGCGAAGCATCTGCCATTCGTTGCTGAGCAGGAACGCAGTGAAATTCATTTTGTGGTTTTCGGGAAAACTTTCTTTTACCACGGCAAGGGTTGTGATGGTAGTTGCGTGAATATCTGTCGTATCTACAAGTTTCAGTATCCATTGTGCAATACTGCTTTCGGTTTTAAAGCTCCGTGTTTGTGTGGGATGGAATATATTCAGCTTCGTTTTTTGTTTCTTTGCCCCATTGGCTTGGCTTGTGGTGTCTATCTCAATTTTTAGTCCGAGCCATAGTACACGTTCTGTGAGTCGTTCGTAGTCTGGCTTCTCTGGTAGTTGTAGGTAATTTTGAATCAGCTCTTTGCTTTGTGTGGTTTTTGGTACGCGGAAGTCGAACCAATTTTGTAGGGGGTGTTCGAAGCCTAGTTTGTGCATATAGTTGTACACGGCTTTGTTCAGTCCCTCGCCATAGAGTTCGTGTCGGCCCCCAGTCGGATCGGCATGGCGTAGGTCGTTGTTGGCAAAGCTGCCAATTTCAGGATCGAGAATTTGAATTTTGAATGCCTTTGGATCTTGGCCAATTGGGCTGTGTGTGGTAAGGGCAAAATGGTGCCAAAAGCCAGATTGAATGAGCTCTAATGCAAATAATTGACGTACTACTTCGAGGGAATCGATGGTTTCGATCTCTGTTTGGGTAGGGAATCCGTACATTAGATAGGCGTGTACCATAATGCCAGCCGTGCTAAAATTTCGGGTTATCTTGCTTACTTGCAGTAGCGAAGTTCCCTTTTTTATGAGTTTTAAGAGTCGGTCGGAAGCAACTTCCAATCCGCCGGTAGCTGCAATACAACCAGCTGCGGACATGAGCTGGCAGAGGTCTGGGCTGTATGTTTTCTCGAATCGAACGTTTGTCCACCAACTTATTTGCACACGACGACGTAGAAGTTCTATCGAAAGATCGCGGAGTAGTAGCGGTGGTGCGGCTTCGTCAACAAAATGAAAACCGGTTTGACCAGTTTGTGCTACGATCCGTTCGATACGATCTACGAGTTGGCTTGCCGTGGTAGGGTTGTAACGCTTTATATAATCGAGCGTTACGTCGCAAAACGTACATCGGTGCCAGTAGCAACCGTGTGCTAACATGAGTTTATTCCACTTGCCGTCAGACCAAAGCCTGTGCATCGGGTTCGTGAGTTCTATTACCGACAGATAGCGTTGCATATCCAGGCCTTCGTAATCAGGGCAACCAATTTCGGCGTGGCTAATATCTGGGATTAGGGGATTGTTGTAGTACCGTACTTTGCCATCTTCAAGGGCAAAGGTACGGACCAAGGTGTTTCGGTCTGTTGGGTTTTCTAGGTAGCTAAGTAGTTGTAATAATGGAGCTTCACCATCGTCGAGGGTAATGAAATCTATCAGTTCGAACACACGCGGGTCGTTAATCTGGCGTAGTTCGGTATTCGGATATCCCCCCCCCATTACGGTGGTAATTTCAGGGTAATGTAGTTTCAGCCATTGTGCCGACCGCAAAGCACCATATAAATTACCGGGAAAGGGTACGCTAAAACCAACAAGCTGAGGCTTTATGTTTTGTATTTGAGCCTCCAATAATTCCAGCATTAGCACGTCGGTATAATCTGGAGGACATTGTAATTTATGGTATAATGCGTCGTATGAATGGGCAGCTCTCGCTATTTGTTCAGCATAACGCGTGAATGCAAAATTTGGAGCAATCGTTTCGCGCAATAAATCGCCAAGGTCTTCGATGTACAAGGTGGCTACAAAACGTGCTTTGTCGCGAATTCCCATTGTTCCGAAGGCCCATTCCTCGTCAATGAAATTTACAAATCGGCCTGCCTGTGGCAAATAATTGAGATTTCCGATACGATGTGCAAGGGTATCGTCAGCCCCTTGCAAGAAACTTACCACTGTATTTATGGTTCGCAAATACGCATCCCGAAGGTGGAAAATCCGTAACGCATTTTCGCTCATTGCAAAATTCCCGTTGCAAATTTTGTCGAAAGCATTGCGTAGTCCTACTTCAGAAAACAGACTGATTACCAGATCAATACCCAAATCCATTTGCGAAACCCGATAATTATGTTGTTTCAGAAAACCCTTTAGAAAAGCAGTAGCCGGATAGGGCGTGTTGAGTTGCGTGAGAGGTGGAGTTACCAAAAGTATGTGCATCGTTGAACTTTGCTTGTTAGATATTTTGCCCGAATTGCAAAAGTAGTAAAGAATTAGTGAAGCATAAGATAAATAATTTGTAGCTTCATAGCATATTTTTCTATTTTTGAATATTCATAATTCTTCAATTTCTCTCTATGAAAATAATTCGATATTCAATTATCGCACTGTTACTTAGCATTTATATTGCATGTGGGCGTACCAGTGAAACTAAAGTAACCGACACATCTATGATTCCAGCAAACGCTCATAACGAAGCCGAGTTAGCAAAATACACCGAGGTAGCCCTGAAGGCAGATCTTCGTCAGTTGACATCTGATCAGAAAGAAATGCTTCGGATCTTTTTTGAAGTAGCCGACCTAATGGATAAAGTCTTTCAGCTCGAAGTAATGCCGAATGCCTCGCAGGTTTTTCAGACAATTCCCGATAGCGTTACAAGAGCTTTATTTGCAATTAATTACGGACCTTGGAATAGACTCGACAACAACAAACCCTTTGTCGAGGGTGTGGACGAAAAACCCTTGGGCGCAAATTTCTATCCTGCGGATATGACCAAGGCTGAGTTCGATGCTTGGGACAATCCTGAAAAAAAATCGCCATACACAATTATCAGACGCAACGACAAACGCAAATTAGAGGCCATACCGTACCATGTCGCCTTTGCTGAATATCTGCAAAAAGCGTCCGATCTACTTCGCCAAGCCGCAGACCTTACGGATGATCTGGAATTTAAGAAATACCTTAAATTACGAGCCCAAGCGCTCACCGACGACCAGTATTTCCCTAGCGACATCGCCTGGATGGAAATGAAAAACAACCTCATCGATTTTGTAGTAGGCCCTATCGAAACCTACGAAGATGGCCTTTATGGTTACAAAACCGCACACGAAGCCTATATTCTTATTAAGGACATGGAATGGAGTCGGAAGTTGGCACATTACGCCACGCTCTTACCAAGTTTGCAGAAAAGCATACCCTGCGATGCACGTTTCAAGAAAGAAGTTCCCGGGACAGATTCAGATCTAAATGCCTACGATGTTGTGTATTACAAAGGCGATTGCAATGCGGGGAGCAAAACCATCGCAATTAATCTGCCCAACGACGAAAAAGTACAAGCACAAAAAGGGAGCCGGCGTTTGCAGCTAAAAAATGCTATGAAAGCAAAGTTCGACCTCATTATGCGTCCCATTGCCCAAACACTGTTAGCACCCTCGCAACGCAACAATGTAAGTTTCGATGCTTTTTTTGCCAACACCATGTTTCACGAAGTTGCTCACGGATTGGGCATCAGGCATACCATAAACGGAAAAGGCGCTGTACAGACTGCACTGAAAGAACAAGCTTCTGCACTCGAAGAAGGCAAAGCCGATGTGCTCGGACTCTTTATGGTAACCCAACTCATAGCCAAAGGCGAATACCAAGGCGACGAAATACAGAACCTCACAACCTTCACAGCTGGCATCTTCCGATCCATACGTTTTGGTGGATCTAGTGCACACGGTAAAGCCAATTTACTTACGTTCAACTACTTCAAAGAAAATGGTGCTTTTGCCCGACAAGACGATGGTACTTACCTGATAGACTATCCTAAAATGAAGGCAGCCATGAACACATTCGCGGCACTGATTCTTAAAATTCAAGGTGAAGGCGATTATGCAGGGATTGTACAATTAATGAAAA
>JBDKHP010000321.1:0-4182 GCA_039797645.1 Bacteroidota bacterium | reverse complement strand
ACTTCTTCATTTTAGCTGGCAATTTCTCAATTGTTTCAGCTTCGTCCCAAATCGAGTTCATCAAGAATGTACCCCCTTTACGAAGACCCTTTAGCATATCATATTTCCAGATATACGAAGGAGTATGGCAAGCCACAAAATTTGGAGTGTTTACCAAATATGTAGAACGAATAGGAGCATCACCAAAACGAAGGTGAGAAATTGTGATACCACCCGATTTTTTAGAATCGTAAGAGAAGTAAGCTTGTGCATATTTCTCAGTGTTGTCACCAATAATTTTGATCGAGTTTTTATTCGCACCCACAGTACCATCTGAACCCAAACCGTAGAATTTCGCTTCGTAAATACCATCAACAACCGAAATCTCTTCTTTCAAAGGCAACGAGTGGAAAGTAACATCATCTACGATACCTACTGTGAAATGGTTCTTAGGCTCATTGGCCATAAGGTTTTCGTACACACCAATAATCTGAGCTGGAGTTGTATCTTTAGAAGACAAGCCATAACGACCACCAATAATAAGAGGCGCATTTTCTTGTCCGTAGAACATCTCGCAAATATCGAGGTACAAAGGCTCACCGTTAGCCCCTGGCTCTTTCGTACGATCCAGTACACAAATACGTTTCGCAGTTTTTGGGAATACGTTTAAGAAGTACTTCGCCGAGAACGGACGGTAAAGGTGAACGATAATAACACCCACTTTTTTGCCCTGAGCCACCAAATAATCAATAGATTCTTTAATTGTCTCATTCACCGAACCCATTGCAACCACTACGAATTCCGCATCTGGAGCACCATAATAGTTGAAAGGTTTGTAATCGCGGCCACAAAGCTCCGAAAGGGTTTCCAAATAACCATTTACCACATCAGGAACAGCATCGTAAAATCTGTTAGAAGCCTCACGAGATTGGAAATAAATATCGGGGTTCTGAGCAGTACCACGAGTTACTGGGTTTTCTGGATTCAAAGCCGCATCGCGGAAACGTTGAAGATCTTTCTGATCTACCAAAGCACCCAACTCTTCAGTTGACAAATACTCCACTTTCTGAATCTCGTGTGAAGTACGGAAACCATCAAAAAAGTGTACAAAAGGCACACGAGTTTTGAGGGTAGCCAAGTGAGCAGCCGGAGCAATATCCATAATTTCTTGTACCGAACTTGTAGCAAACATCGCAAAACCTGTCTGACGCACTGCCATAACATCTTGGTGGTCGCCAAAGATAGACAACGCCTGAGCTGCCAATGCACGTGCACTCACGTGGAATACACATGGCAACAACTCACCAGCTATTTTGTACATATTGGGGATCATCAGCAACAAACCTTGCGAGGCAGTAAACGTTGTAGTAAGCGCACCAGCTTGCAACGAACCGTGTACAGCACCAGCAGCACCAGCCTCTGACTGCATCTCCGAAACCAAAACCGTTTCGCCGAACATATTTTTGCGGCCCGTGGCAGACCATTCATCTACGTTCTCGGCCATGGTGGTCGATGGAGTAATAGGATAAATAGCAGCTACTTCGCTAAAAGTATATGCTACGTGCGCAGCTGCATAGCTACCATCACAGGTAATAAACTTTTTTTCTCTTTTTGACATAGTCATTTTGAATTATAAAACAACAACAATTAAAATCTTGGAATAACCCTGCAAAAGTGCAATTTTTTTCGTTATCCTGTAAATAAGCTTTATAGATTTGGCTTATACGAATGTCTAACTATATATCAATCGGCCAAACATAAATTTATAAAGTACAGATAATCAATATATAAGTAGTTTATTTAGAACCATTTTAATTGTCATGTTTTACAACATCAATTCGTTGGTGTATAAATAGAGTCTGTTTTTTTAGTTGAGGTCAAGGCGGATTGGATTTTTTAAAGCGGAGTTTACTACTTGTAAATGAGCATTTAAAAAATTCGAGCCAACGCAGAGATCGACTAAAAAAACAGACTCTAAATAGCACCATTTACTTCTCTCCAAAACAGGCAAATTACGACCCGAAAAAAGCATAGCGAAAAAAATAAAAATAATAAGGAGCTGTAGCCCAACAATATTTGTAAAGGCGGCTTCCGGCTATCCGCTTGTAGTCCTCGCAAACGGGAACGGCATCACTTGGCCGCCGAATTATTTCAATCAAACCACTGTAAAAAAGGCTATTACATCACATTGCTGTGGGCTACCGCTACTATCCGGGCTAGACCCATCTGCAGCTCCATTTGTAACGCCGTAGGTATGCTGGGCTTATACTTTCTTTGGCCTACGGCCATGAGGCGCAATCTGGGTCTGTCCCTTCAGATGCGCATCATGGCCGTAGGCCAAAGAAAGTGCTTGCAGCGCGTACCTACGGCGCCTAAGAAGGTGCTGCCGTCTCAACTAGCCCGGATAGTAGCGGTAGCCCACAGCGGCGTGATGCGGTGTCAGCAAGCTGATACTATGGATTTGAAATACAAAGACTTCCAGTTGATTTCGTACCCGAACGCGAGGACTACAAGCG
This sequence comes from Bacteroidota bacterium, assembly GCA_039797645.1. Lineage (GTDB taxonomy): Bacteria > Bacteroidota > Bacteroidia > Bacteroidales > JBDKHP01 > JBDKHP01. The sequence goes on along the minus strand of JBDKHP010000321.1, from coordinate 1,687 downwards.
GATAGCCGGCAGCAGTCGCCTAAAATAGTGTTGGGCCTCAGCTCCTAATTTTTATTTTTTTATTTTTTTATTTTGGGTGGTTACAGCTAGGGGGTGTCCAAATCTCTTTTCGGGATTTAATTTGCTTGTGCTACATTTACGATACCAAAATTACGATTTTATGAACGAGAATAAAAGTGTTTTTATTAAGGAGTATCAGCTGAGTTCGTACCATGTGAATGTGCATGGGAATCTGACCATGCCGATGTTGTTGAATTTTATTATCGAGGTGGCGGGTGAACATGCGTCGCGCAATGGTTTCGGATTTGAGGCTGTGATGGAATTGCAAAAGACTTGGGTGCTGAGCCGAATGAAGGTGCGTATGGAAAAGTATCCGGTGTATTTGGATACGATTCGGGTGAAAACTTGGGTGCGGACGGTAGAAAAGTACTTTTCGGAACGAAATTTTGAGTTTTCGGATGCGCAGGGGAATGTGCTGGGCGGGGCGATTACGTCGTGGGCAGCGATTGATTTGCGTACACGCAGACCGACGCTGGTAACGGATATTCCGTATGGAATTGAGCTTTACCCAGACCGTATGGCGCTGGCGGATGGGGTGGAGAAATTGGGCGAGGTGTCGGCGGCGGAATACAGCGAACCGGTGGCAGTGAAGTTTTTCGACCTCGATTTGAATAAGCATGTGACGACGGTTCGGTATGTGGAATGGGTGCTGGATCAGTATCCGTTTGAGTTCCTTTCGGCCCACAAAATGCGGACGCTGGAGGTGCAGTTTATGCGCGAAACCTTTATTGGGGAGCGTGTGGTGGTGGGTAGCGAACCGATTGGCTTGCTGCGATCGCATGTGATTCTGAGTGAAAACAGGGATAAGGAAATGACGCGTTTGCGTTTTGAATGGTCTGGTATCTAATATGTTGCTATATATAAGGCTAATTGTTATGGTAAAAACGGTGGATTTGAAAAAGACGTTTAGTAGTGGCGAGGTGGAAACGACGGCTCTGGAACGTGTGAATTTCGAGGTGCGCGAGGGTGAGTTTGTGGCAGTTATGGGGCCTTCGGGTTGTGGCAAAACGACGTTGCTGAATTTGGTGGGATTGCTCGATGTGCCCACGGATGGCCAAGTGTACTTCGACGGACAAGAGGTGGGGAGTTTGAGCGAACGTAAACGAACGGCGGTGCGCAAGTATAATATAGGCTTTGTGTTTCAGAGTTTCAACCTGATTGACGAATTGTCGGTGTACGAAAATATTGAGTTGCCGTTGTTGTACCAACAGATGTCGTCGGTGGAGCGTAAACGCAGGGTTGTCGAGGTGCTGGAGAAATTGAAAATTACGCACAGATCGGGGCATTTCCCAAGGCAACTTTCGGGTGGACAGCAACAAAGGGTGGCGGTGGCGCGTGCTGTGGTAGCACGTCCGCGCTTGATTTTGGCCGACGAACCGACGGGTAATTTGGATTCGGTGAACGGCGAGGAGGTGATGCAATTGCTTACACAACTCAACAGCGAGGGTACGGCGATTGTGATGGTGACGCATTCGGCCACCGATGCTGAATATAGCCACCGTATTGTGCAGCTTTTTGATGGACATATTGTAACGGAAAACTTCCGGAAGAAATAGGCTTTGTCCGTTTTGGGGGCATTGCTGGGAATAAAACGTACAATATATTGACAGTTGGGTTTTTTGGTATA